>JAQXGF010000083.1 GCA_029006155.1 Lachnospiraceae bacterium | reverse complement strand
CGTCTGCCTCCCAACTTCGGAACTGCTTCCAGCAGTTCTTTTGTATATATCTCTTGCGGATGATAAATGATCTCGTCGCGGCTTCCGAATTCTACAAGCTTGCTTTTGCACATGACTCCGATCTTATCGGAGAGGTAAGAGGCCACGCCCATATTGTGGGTCACGAGAATAATCGTCGTCCCGTATTTTCTGCGTAGCTCCTTCAGTTCATGCACTACCTGTGCCTGAATCGTCACATCCAGTGCCGAGGTCGGCTCGTCTGCCAGCAAAAGCTTCGGCTGTGCCGTCATCCCCATCGCGATCCCGACCCGCTGTTTCATTCCTCCGGAAAGTTCAAACGGATAGGCATCCATGACCCGTTTTGGATCAGTCAGATGCATTTTCTGCAACATGCCGACGGCCCGTTCAAAATAAGTGCGCTTCGGCTGCTTCTCATGCACGGCGATCGCCTCTGCATACTGGCTTTTGATTTTTTCAATTGGATCCAGCGCCGCTCCCACATCCTGAAAGATCATCGCAATCTCTCTGCCACGGATGTCCTGCAGCTCCTGCTCCCGCAGTTTCGTCAGATCGCGGCCGTCAAAACAAATGCTGCCTCCGGTGATTTTTCCACCTGCCGGAAGCAGTCCGAGGATCGCCCGGATCAATGTCGTCTTGCCACTTCCGCTTTCTCCCACAATGCTGACAATCTCCCCTTCCGAGACGGAAAGGGAGACATCAGACACTGCCGGTCTGCCATTCTGATAGCATATCGTACAGTTTTGAATCTCAAGTATGTTCATAGGTTTCTCTTATTCAGCTGCTTTCCACTTTCCGGTGATCATGTAGTAATCGATCGGGAATACGGTAACATCTTTTACCTTATCGGTATTTACCAGTGTAATATTGTCGTTTGCATACAGGAAGATAGCCGGGCAGTCATCTGTCAGAATCTGCTCTGCGTCTACGAAGCATTTTACACGCTCATCATAATCAAATGCTGCGTCCAGACGGTCCATAACCTCCTGGAATGCATCGCTGTGATATCCCGTATAGTTGTCCGGTCCGTTGTCAGACCAGCGGTTCTTCAGGTAAGACTGTCCGTCTGCATTGTTTACCGTCTGCCAGCCTGCTCCGATGAAATCGAACTCTCCGCTGTCACGTGCATCGGATGTATTCTCCATCAGCTCGATCTCCACATGTACGCCGATGGCCTTCCACATATCCTGCATTGCCTGGTAAACAGCAGTCGAAGAGTTGGAACGAAGTGCAATATTCAGCACGAGCTCCTCGCCGTCCTTCTCTACATATCCGTTTCCGTCGGTGTCCTCATAGCCTGCCTCTGCCAGATACTCTTTTGCCTTATCTACATCATATGTCTGGCTGTCTGCCTTGTAGTCGTCGGTATCGTAGCCTACCGTATCCGGGAATGCCTTTCCGAGCGGCTGCGCATAGCCATTGCCTGCTACCTGTGCGATGACATCACGGTCGATTGCATAAGACAGAGCCTTTCTCAGATTCACATCTGCAGTCGGACGGCCCTCACGGCAGTTCATCTCCAGATCGCTCTCACGGGTACCTGTTACCTTTACCATATCAATGTTATCTACACCTTCTACCTGAGAAAGCGTCGTCGCACTCGGAGCGACCGCCACATCGATGTCACCGGAAAGCATTGCGCTTACCTTGGTATCATCATCGATATTCAGAACGGTAATGCTGTCTACCTCCGGAACGCCATCCCAGTAATACTGGTTTGCCACAAGCTCATACTTCTCTTCCGGTACATACTCCTCGCATGCATAAGCGCCCGTGCAGATCGGCTGGTTATCATAGTTGCTCGTATCCACCGTCGTATCTACGATGATGCACATCGGCTCGGTCAGATAGTACGGGAATGCACTGTACGGCTCTGTGGTCTTGAAGATGACATTCTCTCCGTCCACTTCCACACTTGCCAGCTTCAGATTGCTTCCGCGGCTGTTCTGCTCAGCGGTACGCTCGATGGATTCCTTTACCGTCTCCGGTGTCATATCATTGCCGTTTGAGAACTTTACGCCCTGACGGATGTGGAACTTATAAGTCGTATCGTCGACCTGCTCCCAGGAATCTGCCAGACACGGAACGACTTCCATATTCTCATTTGCTGTCAGAAGGGTCTCACCAATGCCACAGCGCATGGTCGTCCAGCCATTCCAGCCTTCTGCCGGATCCAGGCCGTCCATCCACATGAACATTGCCACGTTCAGATGCGTATCATCTGCTGCCATCACGCTTGGAGTTGCCGCAGCCATTACCAGTGCAGCGGTCATTGCAGGAATACAGTATTTCAGTCTCTTTTTCATATTCAGTTTCCTCCTGTAAAATATAAAATTGAAAAGTTTTTATATAGAAAGGCAAATGCCTGCTCTATCTTTACCACACATTTTCCTTCGGGTTCATCAGATCCTGGATACAATCACCAAGCAGGTTGAAGATCACCACGCTGATCAGAATGACCATGCCGGGGAAAATCAACATCCACGGAGCGGAATACATATAGTCCTTTCCTTCTGAGAGCATAAAGCCCCACTCCGGCGTCGGAGGCGGGGAGCCAAGTCCGAGAAGCGAAAGTCCGGATATCGTCAGCAGCTCGCCTCCGATGTCCTGAAAAATATTGACCAAAAGCGACGGCAGCACATTTGGAATGATATAGTGCAGCAGAATCTTCCAGTTCGAAGCTCCGCCGAGCCGCGCCTGTTCGATATAGACATTATTCTTTACGCTTAATACCAGCGAACGGCTGATTCTCGCGTAGAACGTCCAGCCGGTCAGGGACATCGCCAGAATCATATTCGGCAGTCCCACGCCGATGAAGCTGACAAGGGCAATCGTAAAAATATAGCCTGGAAATGCCATCAGCATATCCGAAAACCGCATCAGCAAATTGTCAAAAATACCGCCGGTAAATCCGGCAATCGTACCGATCAGAATGCCGACCGAGGAAATGATCGCCGTGACCGCAAACGCGATCAGCAACGAACTTTTTCCTCCGTACAGAATTCTGGAAAACAGATCCCGGCCGAGCTGATCCGTACCGAAAATATAAGTGGCATTCGGTGCCTGCAGCATATCTGCATAATGGCTTTCCAGCGGATCAAACGGAGCCAGCACGCTGGCAAACAATGCAAAGGAAAGAAACAGCAGCGCCAGCGCGACGAGGATCGCAAACCGGATCCATGCCTTTTTCATAGAGGGACTCATTTTTCGTTTCATTTCTGTGCCATCCCCCTTCTGATGCGCGGATCAATAAAGGAATACGAAATATCGACCAGCAGATTGACAATGACATAGATAAATCCCATCCACATCGTATA
>JAQXGF010000082.1 GCA_029006155.1 Lachnospiraceae bacterium | reverse complement strand
CGGCGGAGATGGGCAACTGGATATGAATTTTGTGGCGTACCATACCGGGAAAAAGACGACGAGCCGCATGGATGCTTCCGGCGTACTGCGGGAGCATGGCAGAAAGCTGTTCCGCGGGACGATCGATTTTCGAAAGGGTGCGGCAGGTGCAGTCGGAAATGAAAAGGAGGATGTCCTTTTACTGGATGATACCGTTGTGAACCAGACGATTCCGCTGATCCTCTGCGAAGAAGAGGACGTGGAGGGCAACCACGGTGCAACGATCGGAAAGCTCGATGAAGAGCTGTTGTTTTATCTGGAATCCAGAGGCATTCCGGAGGCAGAAGTATATGAGATGATGGCGAAGGCCCGGATCGACGCGATCAGCAGCCGGATCAAGGATGAGGCGACACGGAAGCTGGTGGCGGAGTATCTGTATCCGGAGATAAAGGAAGACTGATCGCACGCATCTATTACCGGCACAAAAAAGTCATATGGATAAAATCAGAAAAATATACAATAAACTGTGGACTAGAAACTACCAATTTGCAATAGGAAAAAGAAGGTGAGAGACATCATGGAAAAAACAGGAACCTATAATATAGAAGAAATCCGGGCAGATTTTCCACTTCTGAAGGCGAATCCGGAGCTGGCTTATCTGGACAATTCTGCGACTTCACAGCGACCGGAGTGTGTGCTGCGCGCGGTGACAGAATTTTATGAGAAGAGGAATGCCAACCCACTGCGTGGGCTGTATGATCTGGCACAGGATGCGACCGAGGCATACGAGGCGGCAAGGGAGACGGTGCGGGATTTCCTGAATGCGAAGAGCACGGAAGAGATCGTCTTTACACGCAATGCGACCGAGGCGCTGAATCTCATTGCATACAGCTATGGCGGGATGGTGCTGCAGCCGGGCGATGAGATTCTGGTCAGCATCATGGAGCATCACAGCAATTTGCTTCCGTGGCAGCAGGCGGCGCGCCGAACCGGTGCGGTATTGAAATATGTGGAATGCGACAAGAATGGGCGCCTGACGGAAGAAATGTTCCGGGCGGCGCTCACAGAGCATACCAAAATCGCGGCGGTGACGCAAGTGTCAAATGTGCTTGGCTGGAAAAACGACATTTCAGCATTTGCCAGAGCCTGTCATGAGCGCGGCATTGCGCTGGTTGCAGACGGGGCGCAGAGTGTCCCGCACATGCCGGTGGATGTGCAGGCACTGGATGTAGATTTTCTCGCATTTTCCGGACATAAGATGCTGGCGCCGATGGGCATCGGTGTGCTCTATGGAAAGAAAGAGCATCTGGAGGCAATGCCACCATTTCTGACCGGCGGGGAAATGATCGATTCAGTGAGTCGGTATGATGCCGTCTATGCGGAGCTTCCGCATAAATTTGAGGCGGGGACGGTCAATGCCGGAGGCGCGGTCGGACTGGCTGCGGCGATCGATTATATGCAAAGACTTGGATTTGATTTTATTGAGGAGCGGGAAAGCGCGCTCACCCGTCTTGCAATGGAGGAACTGCAGAAGCTTCCGTTTGTCCACATCCTTGGATCGGATCAGGCGACGGAGCATCACGGTATCCTGAGCTTTACGATCGACGGTGTGCATCCACATGATGTGGCGGCGATTCTGGATGCAGAGCACATCGCAGTGCGGGCCGGACATCACTGTGCCCAGCCGCTGCATCAACATCTGGGTGTGATGTCTTCCACGAGAGCGAGCATTGCTTTTTATAATACAGAAGAGGAGGTCAGACGGCTTGCAGCCTGTCTTGCCGGAATCAGGAGGAAAATGGGATATGCCGAGTAATACATTTTATAATGAAATTTTGACGGATCACAACCTGCATCCGGCGCACAAACACGACCTGCCGGATGCAAATCTTGTACTCGAAGGTGTCAACCCGAGCTGCGGCGACGATATCTGGCTGAAGCTGAAGGTAGAAAACGATCAGATCGTCGATGGTGCTTTTGTCGGGGATGGCTGTGCGATCTCGCAGGCGTCTGCAGATATGATGCTCGACCTGATCATCGGAAAATCAAAGGACGAGGCGCTGAAGCTCGCAGATATTTTTCTGCGCATGATCAAAGGAACGGTGTCGGACGAGGAGCTGGATACACTGGAGGAAGCTTCGGTCCTGAAGGACATCGCGCATATGCCGGCAAGGGTAAAATGTGCGGTGCTGGGATGGCATACGATGGAGGAACTGCTCGGATAAAGGGCAGGTGCCAAATGGGAAAGAAAAAGAGAGAATACAAGGGATACGATAAGGAAGAAGTCTTTGTCGTCTCCCTTGTATTTTTTCATGTACATTGTATACAAAACTTGAATTGATAACAAAAACATGCTATTCTCTAAAAGAACTATAGAGTAACTGATAACTGACATGGGTTAGCTATGACTTTTTGCGGAGCAGAAAACGGAGGACTGACGAATGGAAACAAAGACTGCCTGGTCCGGTTTTGCCGGAAGAAAATGGAAAGAAGATGTAGATGTACGGGACTTTATCCAGAAAAATTATGAGCCGTATGAGGGTGACGAGCATTTTCTGGTAGGACCCACCGACGCGACGGAAAAGCTGTGGGGCGAACTGCAGAAGCTTCAGAAAAAGGAGCGCGAGCAGGGTGGTGTGCTGGATATGGAGACAGAGGTCGTATCCGGTCTGACTGCTTATCCGGCTGGCTATATCAAGGAAGAAATGAAGGAACTCGAGAAAGTCGTCGGACTGCAGACGGATAAGCCGCTGAAGCGTGCATTTATGCCGTATGGTGGAATCAAGATGGCGGAGCAGGCATGCACGACCTACGGCTACGAGCCGTCCAAAGAGCTGCACCATATTTTTACCGAGTACCATAAGACACACAATCAGGCAGTCTTTGATGTGTATACGCCGGAGATGAAGAAGGCGCGTCACAATAAGATCATTACCGGCCTTCCGGATACTTACGGAAGAGGCCGTATCGTCGGCGACTACCGCAGAGTGGCACTGTACGGAATCGATTATCTGATTGCGCAGAAGAAGGACGATCTGGCAAACTGTGGTGACGGGACGATGACAGACGAAGTGATCCGCCTGCGGGAAGAGATCGCAGAGCAGATCCGTGCGCTTGGAAAGATGAAGGAAATGGCTGCGATTTACGGCTATGATATTTCCGAGCCGGCGAAAAATGCACATGAGGCAGTACAGTGGCTGTACTTTGGATATCTCGCTGCGATCAAGACACAGAACGGCGCAGCAATGAGCGTTGGCCGAGTATCGACGTTCATCGATATTTATATTCAGAGAGATCTGAAGAACGGAACGATAACAGAGGCAGAGGCACAGGAGCTGATCGACCATTTCGTCATGAAATGCCGTATGGTAAAATTTGCCCGCATCCCGTCTTATAATCAGCTGTTCTCCGGCGATCCGGTATGGGCGACGCTGGAAGTGGCAGGACTTGGCATGGATGGCCGTTCGATGGTGACAAAGACGGACTATCGTTTCCTGCATACCTTAGAGAACATGGGACCGTCCCCGGAGCCAAACCTCACGGTGCTGTATTCCTCTCATTTGCCGGAGCACTTTAAAAAATATGCGGCCGTTATCTCCGTGCGCACGAGTTCCATCCAGTATGAGAATGACGATGTGATGCGTCCAGTATGGGGCGATGACTATTCGATCTGCTGCTGCGTATCTGCGACACAGACCGGTAAGGAGATGCAGTTCTTCGGCGCGCGTGCGAATCTTGCAAAATGCCTGCTGTACGCGATGAACGGAGGACGTGACCTTAAGACAAAGGAGCAGGTCGGCCCGGCATACGCACCGATCACCGGCGAGTATCTGGACTATGACGAAGTGATTCAGAAGTATGATGTGATGATGGACTGGCTGGCAGGTCTGTATGTCAACACACTGAATGCGATCCAGTACATGCATGACAAGTATTTCTATGAGGCAGCGGAGATGGCACTGATCGATACCGATGTGAGACGGACATTTGCGACCGGTATCGCAGGTTTCTCTCATGTGGTTGACTCCTTAAGTGCGATCAAGTATGCGAAAGTAAAAGTGATCCGCGACGAAGATGGTATGATCTCTGACTTTGAGACCGAAGGCGAGTTCCCGTGCTACGGCAACGACGACGACCGGGCAGACGACATTGCAGTATGGCTTTTAAAGACCTTCCTGACAAAGATTAAGAAGCGCCACACCTATCGGGATTCCGAGGCGACAACTTCGATCCTGACGATCACCTCCAACGTCGTATACGGCAAGGCGACCGGAAGCATGCCGGATGGTAGAAAGGCCGGAGAGCCGCTGGCTCCGGGCGCAAACCCGAGCTACGGTGCAGAGCAGAACGGCCTGCTGGCATCCCTGAATTCCGTGGCCAAGCTTCCGTATGAGTATGCGCTGGATGGAATTTCCAACACCCAGACGATTCATCCGGGCGCACTCGGGCATGATGAAGAAGAGCGCAAGAACAATCTGGTACATGTCCTCGACGGCTACTTCGATCAGGGTGCACATCATCTGAACGTGAATGTATTTGGACGGGAAAAGCTGATCGACGCGATGGAGCATCCGGAGAAGGAAGAGTATGCAAACTTCACGATCCGTGTATCCGGCTATGCAGTAAAATTCATCGATCTGACAAAGGAGCAGCAGCTCGACGTCATCTCCCGCACCTGCCACGAGCAGTTATAAGAAAGGATTTTCATGACGACAGGAAAAATTCACTCTCTGGAAAGCTTCGGCTCTGTGGACGGGCCGGGCGTACGCTATGTCATCTTTGTACAGGGTTGCCGGATGCGCTGCCAGTTCTGCCACAATCCAGATACATGGAAGCTGGACGGTGGAACGGAGTACACCGCAGATCAGCTGCTGGAAAAGGCATTGCGATTTAAAAGCTACTGGGGGAAGGAAGGTGGCATTACCGTCAGCGGCGGGGAGCCGCTGCTGCAGATGGATTTTCTGCTCGAACTTTTCCAGAAAGCAAAGCAGCACGGTGTACACACGACGATCGATACGGCCGGAAATCCGTTTACGCGGGAGGGTGAATTTTTTCAGAAGTTTCAGGAATTGATGGAGGTCACAGACCTTCTGCTCCTGGATATGAAGGAAGTAAATCCGGAACGCCACCGGAAGCTGACCGGCCAGGAAAATTCGAATATCATCGATCTGGCACGCTATCTCTCAAAGATCCATAAGCCGGTCTGGATCCGTCATGTACTGGTGCCGGAGCGCAGCGACTACGACGAAGACCTGCACGCATTGAGAAGCTTTCTCGATACGCTTGACAATGTGCAGCGTGTCGAGGTGCTGCCGTATCACACACTCGGCGTATTCAAATGGGAGAAGCTCGGCATCCCCTACCCGCTGGAAGGCATCCCGACGCCGACGCGAGAGCGCGTGG
>JAQXGF010000081.1 GCA_029006155.1 Lachnospiraceae bacterium | reverse complement strand
TATAGCAATGACATAACATCCTCCCCACCTACTTTGTGACAATTATATAACGTCCTCTATACAGAAATATGCGGTTTTAAGCCATTTTTGTGGCAAAAAAGCCGCATATTTTTTGTAGCAATGACTTGACATCCTCGGGGGCGTTATGCGCAGCCCAAAGTTTCCCTAAAATATAAAATTTTTACAACAACTATTAGACGTGGGATGATATAATAAGTACAGTGAAATTAGTTGATGATGATATAGAAGGAGGACGACCAATGCTCCAAGAAAGTAATCGCATAGAATTTAAAGTGGAATTGAATGATAAATTGGAAAAAGAAGTGGTGGCTTTTCTGAATAATAAAGAAGGCGGTATTTTATATATTGGAGTAGATGATAACGGAAATCCGGTTGGAATGTCAGATATTGATTCTACGCAATTGAAGATTGCGGATCGTATAAAAAATAACATTCTTCCTTCAACTTTAGGATTATTTGATATTGTGACTGAAGAGATAGATGATATTTCTGTAATTAAAATCTTAATTTCCAGTGGATTGGAAAAACCATATTATATAAAGAGACAGGGAATGTCACCAAATGGTTGCTTTACAAGAATGGGGACATCATCTCAACCAATGTCAACTGTAATGATTGACAATCTTTATAGTAAAAGGATTCATAATACACTGCGAAATATTACATCTCCCAGACAGGATCTTACTTTTGCACAATTGAAGATATATTATCAGGAAAGAGGACTGGAACTGAATGAAAAGTTTGCAAATTCATTGGAACTTTTAACCCCTGATGGTAAGTTTAATTATGTTGCATATTTGCTTGCTGATGAAAATGGAGTGTCTATTAAGGTTGCAAAATATGCTGGAACTGACAAAGTGGATTTGATTGAGAATGAAGAATATGGTTATTGTTCTTTGATCAAGGCTACACATCAAGTGCTGGAAAAGTTAAAAATCGAAAATGTAACCAGAGCAAAAGTAACGAACACCAAGAGAGATACCACCTGTTTTTGAAATTTTTAATGACAAAATGATTTTTACATCTTATGGTGGACTGCTTCCGGGGCAAAGCAAGGAAGACTTTTTTAGTTGTAGTAGTATGCCAAGAAATCGTGAATTGATGCGCGTATTTAAAGATGTGGGTCTTGTAGAACAATTAGGATCAGGAATGAGCAGAATTTTAAAAGAGTACGATAAAAGCATTTTTCATATATCAGAACATTTTATAAAAGTTGAGTTCCCATTTTCATTACCAAAAGATAATATTATCATTGCCAATGGCGATGATAATGGCAATGAAATTGGCAATGATAATTCAGAGATGACGAAGGTTCTGGGATTATTAGAGGAAAATGCTGCTATCACAGCAAGGCAAATGGCAGAGCAAATGGATATAAGTACAAGAAAGGTAAGTCGTCTTATAAAAGCACTAAAAGAAAGTGGAAAAATTATCAGAGTAGGATCTGACCGAAAGGGGTACTGGAAAATCATTCAGTAGAAAGAGGCAGTCAATGAACGTAGACGCATATAATCTGGATTCCCTTCGCACGTTAGTGCGTAAACTGGAAAAAGAAAACCAAAATCTGAAACAGAAATTAAATGAAGCCAATATTCCATACAATTCAGAAAATATTTTTGATGAATTCTCAGAGGGAAACAAAGAATATGATCTGGATCAGGGAGGCAGAATCGTGGAACGCTATATTACGGAAAATATGGCGAAATGGTATTTTTCTATGTTTTGGGGAAGAGATGATGTATATGCAAAACGTGGAAGTAAAGGTGGTTATTTTCCACAGTGTAATAATCGCTGGAATGACAGGCTATGCCCAAAGCAAAAGAAGATAAAAATGGCTTGCGAAGCCTGTGAACATAAAGAATGGACAAAACTTACCTTAGACAAAATAGTAGCGCATTTAGTTGGATATAAAGAAGATGGATCAGACGTATTAGGTGTGTATCCGCTATTGCCAGATGGTACGTGTCGATTTCTAGTATTTGATTTTGACAATCATGAAAAGGGAGCACAGGAAACAGATTTTGCAAATACAGATAATGAGTGGAAAGACGAAGTGAATGCACTCAGAAAAATGTGTGAAATAAATGGAATAAGACCTTTGGTAGAGCGTTCACGTTCCGGGCGAGGAGCTCATATGTGGATATTTTTTAAGAAACCGATACCGGCGTCTGTGGCAAGAAATTTTGGATTTATGTTATTGGATAAAGGTTCGGCTTCTGTAAATATGAAATCGTTTCATTATTATGACCGCATGTATCCTTCTCAGGATGTGGCAAGCAGTATAGGTAACTTAATAGCATTGCCTTTACAGGGACAAGCTTTGAAAAAAGGAAATAGTGCTTTTGTAGATGAAAACTGGAATGCTTATCCAGATCAGTGGGATATTTTGCTGAATCATACCAGAAAACTTGAATTAGAAGAAATTGAACAATACATGAAAAGCTGGAAAAGTGAGATGTTTTCTTCTGTTGTTGAAAATCGTATAGATACGTTTGAAAATCGTCCCAAACCTTGGAAGAAAAAAGAAAAGCTTTCTGCCAGTGATGTTACAGGCAAATTACATATTGTACTAGGGGATGGCGTATACATAGACACTTTGAATCTTACACCGAAAATCCAGAATCAGATTCGAAGTATGGCAGCTTTTGATAATCCGCTTTATTATAAAAACAAAAGAATGGGTTACTCAAATTATTATAATTTCAGTGCAGTTTATATGGGTAAAGATGAGAATGGATATATTGGCTTACCGAGAGGTTTGAAAGAAAAGATAATAGCTGAATGTGAGAATGCGGGAATAGAATATGATATTGAAGATTGTCGTGAAAAAGGACGCCCGATTCGAGTTACTTTTAACGGAGATTTACGAATGCAACAAGATTTGGCAGCGCAGAGATTGTTGGCATATGATAACGGAATATTAAGTGCTGCTACCGCTTTTGGAAAAACAGTAGTTTGTAGTTATTTGATTGCCGAGAGAAAAGTGAATACTCTGATATTATTGCAAAGTAAAGATTTGTTGGAACAGTGGGTAGAAGAATTAAATCATTTTTTAGTAATTGATGAAGAACCACCGGTTTATGCAACAAAAACAGGGCGAATAAAGAAAAGAAGCAGTGTCATTGGTGTGTTGTATGGTGGAAAGAATAGTCTGACAGGAATTGTGGATGTGGCAATGGTTGGCTCGGTATACAGTAAGGGGAAGTTTCATGAGTTACTGAATACATATGGAATGGTTATTATGGACGAATGCCATCACGCTGCATCAAATACAGCGGTAGAAGTTTTACAAAAGGTAAATGCCAGATATGTTTATGGTGTATCAGCAACGATAAAAAGAGATGATAGTTTGGAAAAGATTATTTATATGCTCTTAGGTCCAGTGCGCCATAAATTTACTGCAAAAGAGCGAGCAATGGAACAGGGAATTTCACATTTGGTTTATCCTAGATATACCAGAATGGTTGATACATTGGAATCGAAAAAAGATGTCAATACAGCTTTTGACATTATAAGTAAAAGTAGCTTAAGGAATGAACAGATAGAAGCAGACATACAGGAGTGTATCAGTAACGGAAGAACACCAGTAATTTTGACAAAATATAAAGAACAGGCAAAAATATTATACGATAATTTGCAGAATGCCGCAGATTATATATTCCTTTTGTATGGAAATAATACTGATAAAGTTAATAAAGAGATAAGAGAAAAAATAAAGATTGTTCCAAGAGATAAAAGTATGGTTCTCATTGCAACCGGACAGAAAATAGGAGAAGGATTTGATTGTCCAAGGCTGGATGCTTTGATGCTTGTAGCACCTGTATCATTTCCGGGAAGATTGGAACAATATGTTGGGCGTTTAAATCGTGATTATCCTGAAAAGAAAGATGTAATTGTTTATGATTACATTGATTCACACATGTATTATTTTAACAAAATGTATACAAAACGGTTGTGTACCTATAAGAAAATGGGATTTGATATAATAAGCGAGAATCAAAAAGAAAAACAGACAGTCAATGCAATTTATAGTGCTGATAATTATACAGATATTTTTGAACAAGATCTTGCAGAAGCTGATAATAGCATTATTATTTCAAGCCCGGCAATTACTGCGGATAAAATAGAACGTTTTATTCAGATTCTGAAGCCAAGACAGGAAGCAGGAGTAAAAGTAAGCGTAATTCTGACAAATCCAGAAAATAGGTGTTATGGGAATGCAGATTTTTACTTGGATCTTATAGAAAAAATGAAAGAAACAGGAATACGAATAATCATGACGGAAGAGGATAAAGAATGCTTTGCGATTATAGATCGAGAATTAGTCTGGCATGGTGGAATGAATTTATTAGGTAAAGTGGATGCATGGGATAATCTGATAAGAATTAAATCGGAAAGTGTCTCACAGGAGTTGCTGGGACTGATGCAGGAAGAATTTCGTGACAATGACGTTACATCCTCCCTCCCTACTTTGTGACAATTATATAACGTCCTCTATACAGAAAAGCCGCATATTTTTTGTAGCAATGACTTGACATCCTCGGGGAGGTTATGCGCAGCAGAAAGCCTGCCCAAATAACCGAGGTATGATTATGACAGCGCAGCTATGGTCTTTCGCACACGCAGAATGCGCAGGCTGTCCCTTCCTCTGCTGATTTCATCGGGCAGTGATAAACGACCTGTCCGTTTTTGGCAGTGATGGTGTAATGTACAATCTCCCGCGGATGCAGTGGGAGGTTGCAGATGAAGCTGAGATAAATGCAGGGGAGGATAATCCATTTCCAGCTGTCTTTGGCATCGGCAAGGTAAATAGCGAGATAACGCTCGAGGGTAGTACGGAGCGCTGCCACCCGATCAGAAGATACGTCACCGGAAGGGACGTTTGTACGGGACAGCAGTTCCAGCATGGTCTGGCGGTTGTACTCACTGAGGTGAGGGATGCGGCGCTCTCTCAGATTTTTATATTCTTCGCTGGAGACTTCCTGCTTCAGGGCTTCCAGCAGTTCTGATTTTGTCATAATGTGGCCTTTCTGATTCAAATTTCTTTTGCGAAAGCATCATAGACGATTCCATGCACAAAGTCAAGTGAGTTCTGAATAGTACGTTACCTCCGCAAAAAGGAGCGCTGTTTGATTGCAGCCAGTAGTTGCAATATGTTATACTAGAGCATGTTTGGAAAAGCATTTCGACAAACTTCCTGTCACGGTTTTTACAGAAAGTATGTTTCAAACACACGTGGAAGATAACGGAAGAGATTGGATGGTGTAAAGAATGATAAAAAAATGTCTGAAGGTACTTGGAATTGTGGTGGCGATTCTGGTGGGGGTCGTGGCGGCGTATGTGATTTATCTGTTTGCCACCTATCACCGGATTGAGGACAATCTGCCACTTACTGTAGAACAGCCGGCAGAGAAAGGAACGGCTGCGGACGCACTTGCGGTCGGAACGGAATATACGGCATTGACGTACAATATTGGCTTTGGTGCATATACGCCGGATTTTAGCTTTTTCATGGACGGAGGGAAATCCTCCTGGGCGAAGAGCAAAGAGAGTGTGCAGGATACTGTGCAGGGAGCAGGTGCGCTTGTGGCATCGCTCCAGCCGGATTTTGCGATGATAGAGGAGATCGATCTGGATTCTACGAGAAGCTATCATGTAGATGAATACGCTCTTTTAAAAGAAAGCCTTCCAAAGGACTACACGGTCTTTGCACAGAATTACGATTCTGCCTTTTTGTTTTATCCGTTGAATCAGCCGCACGGCAGCAGTAAATCCGGGATCGGTCTGTTTTCCAGATATCCGGTGACGGAAGCACTGCGCAGGAGTTTTCCGATTTCTACGTCATGGAAGAAATTTCTGGATCTGGACCGGTGCTACAGCATCTCCAGAGTGCCGGTGGAAAATGGAAAAGAACTGGTCCTTTTTGCACTTCATATGTCAGCCTACGGAAACAGCGACGAGATCCGCAAGGCACAGATTTCCATGCTGTGTGAAGATATGGAAAAGGAATATGCAGCGGGCAATTACGTCCTGTGCGGGGGAGATTTTAATCATGACCTGAAGGCTTCAGAGGAAAATGCGGAGGAATGTGAGTCGTGGGCGTATCCATTCCCACGTTCCATGCTGCCGGAACATATCTCCTTTGCGATGGATCAGCTGTCTGATCAGGAGAAGGATGTGCTCTGGGACAGCGCACGGAATGCAGACATGGAGTATGTGCCGGGCGAGACCTACACGGTGACACTGGACGGATTTCTGATTTCTGACAATATCGAGTGCAGCTCCTATGAAAATATCAATACGGGGTACCAGTACTCGGATCATGATCCGGTCGTGATAAAGTTCCGGCTGAAGGATGACAGCAATAAAAAATGAGTAGATTGATTTGGTACCCGTTCGGATACCTGCTCATTTATAGTTCAGGAGTGTAAATAGAAGGAGAGGCACCTATGAAAATAGTAGTATATGCAGCACGAAAAGATGAGCTCGAGGAGCTTCGGCGAATGGAGAAAAAATATGGCGTCACATTGGAGATTACCGCAGAGGAGCCCTCTCTGGAAAATCTGGAGCTGGTAAAAGGGTGCAGCGGTGTTTCCGTGCTTGGACAGGTAAAAATCGACAAAGATTTTCTGGATGCGTGGTATGGGGAAGGTGTGCGTTACCTCTCGACCCGCACGATCGGTTACAATCATATCGATGTGGAATATGCGAGGTCGCTTGGCATCCGGGTCTGTAATGCCCGGTATGCGCCGAACGGAGTGGCGGACTTCACCGTGATGATGATTCTGATGTGTCTGCGGCAATACAAGCAGGCGATGTGGCGCGGACAGGTCAATGACTTTTCGCTGGAAGGTCTGCAGGGACGGGAGATGAAGGATCTGACGGTTGGCGTAGTCGGCACGGGACGGATCGGCGCGCAGGTCGTGCGCAACCTGTCCGGATTTGGATGCAGGATTCTGGGCTGTGACCATCATCACAATCCGGCAATCGAGTCGCTTGTGACCTATGTGGAGTTTGAGGAGATCCTGAGGCAGTGCGACATCATTACCCTGCATATGCCGCTTCTGGAATCGAACCGCCATATGATCAACCGGGAGACCATCGCGAAGATGAAGACAGGTGTGATCCTGATCAACTGCTCCAGAGGAGAACTGATGGATATTGAGGCGCTGATCGAGGGGATTGAGACAGAAAAAATCGGGGCGCTCGGCATGGACACGTCGGAAGGGGAAGAAGGCATTATCCACGCGGATCACCGGATCGATATTTTACCGAACCGGAACTGGTTCTACCTGCATCAGTTCCGCAATGTCATCATGACGCAGCATATGGCGTTCTACACCGATGCGGCGGTGAACAGCATGGTACAGTGTGGCATCGGCGGCATCTGTGAGATGGCGAGCGGGGAAGCGTGCGCCACCGAACTGACGCGATAAGGAGAGATGAGATGCTGGATAAAGAGATCCGGGAACCGCTGTTTGATTTTCTGGAGGAATTTTACGGGAAGATCCGTATTTTTGAAGAAAAAATTACCGGAATGTCCCGCACGGATGCGCTCGGCGTCATCGACGGGCAGCTGATCGGATTTGAGATCAAGAGTGACCACGATACCTATGCACGGCTGAAGCGCCAGACGGCAGATTATGATGAGCTGTGCGATGTGAATTATCTGGTGGTCGGAAAGAGCCACCGAAAGCAGGCCGATCAGCATATCCCGAAGCACTGGGGAATCATCTGCGTATATGAAGAAACCGTTGCGGACGATGAGATCCATCAGAATGCAAAAAGGATCATCGTAGAGATCGATCAGATCCCCGGGGTGAACCCGAATGTGAAGCTGGCGCGGCAGCTGGATTTGCTGTGGCGGCCGGAGCTGGCGCTTTTGCAGGAATGGAATGAAATGCCCAAATACCAGAGACAGAGCAAGGCATTTGTCCGGGAGAAAATTCTGGCGCGGATTCCGGAGGAGACTTTGAAGCACCAGATCACGGATCTGCTATTTGAGCGGGATTATGAGGCGCTGCTCGCACAGATCCGGGAAGTACAGAAAACGACGCGGCCACGGCGGCGCAATATGAGTGAGCAGCGAAGAACGATCAAGGCAGTGCGGAAAAAGCGAAGTGCCGCAAAAAAACGGGCAGGCAGCTAACAGGACAGATGGGAGAGGAGTGTCTATGGCCCTTCAGTTTATTTTTGGAAATTCCGGGAGCGGAAAATCCCATTACTTATATGAACAGATTCTCCGGGAGTCACAGGAACACCCGGAGAAAACCTATATCGTACTCGTGCCGGAGCAGTTTACGATGCAGACACAGCGGGAGCTGGTACGCCTGCATCCGAGAAACGGCATCCTGAATATCGATGTGCTCAGCTTTGGGAGGCTGGCGCATCGGATTTTTGAGGAGGTCGGAACGGATCGCCGGACGGTGCTCACAGAGACCGGCAAAAACCTGATGCTGCGCAAAGTGGCGATTCAGGAAAAGGAAACGTTGCAGGTACTCGGAAGCCGGATGGACCGTCCGGGCTATGTCTCAGAAGTGAAGTCCATTCTCTCGGAGCTGATGCAGTACGAGGTGGGAGCAGAAGAGCTTGAGGAGATGGAGCGCTTTTCTGCAAAGCGACCATTGCTGCAGGCAAAGCTGCATGATCTGCGTTGCCTCTACCAGGCGTTCCTTGCGTACCAGCAGGAACGCTTTTTAAAACCGGAGGAGCTGATGGATGTGCTGTGCAGCGCGATTCCCCGTTCCAGACTGCTGGAAAAGGCCGTGATCGCACTGGATGGCTTTGCAGGGTTTACGCCTGCACAGATCAAGGTCATTGAGGAGCTGCTCATCCAGTGCCAGAAAGTACTTCTGACGGTGACGATGGATGCAAGGGAATCGGCATTCGGGGCGTTCCACGAGCATGAACTGTTTGCACCGGGACGCAGGCTGGTACAGAGCGTATGTCGCGCGGCGCAGCAGGCCGGGCGACGCAGAGCCGGAGCCGGGCAGATGGAGGAGCCGGTCGTGCTCGGAAAGACGGAGCTGCCAAGGTTCCGGAAGGGCGGAGCGCTCTGGCATCTGGAGCAGAATTTGTTCCGGAGCCGGAAGGAGCCGTTTGCAGGCTCCTTAGAAGAGCTGTCGATGCATGTCTCTTCGACACCGGCCGCGGAAGTGCATTTTGCAGCGCGGACGATTGCACAGCTGGTAAGGGAAAAGGGGCTGCGATATCGCGACATTGCAATTATCACAGGTGATCTTTCTTCTTATAATAATTATGTGCGGAAAATTTTCCCGCAATACCATATCCCGGCTTTTCTTGACGAGACGCGGAGGATTCTGCTGAATCCGTGTCTGGAATTTGTCCGGGGCGCGTTAGAAATGTGTGAGCGGGACTTTGCATGCATTCCGGTATTCCGTTTTCTGCGCACGCAGATGGCCGGGATTACGCGGGAACAGACCGACCGGCTGGAAAATTATGTGCTCGCGGCAGGGATCCGCGGCAGGCGCAGGTGGGAACAGGACTGGGATTACCGGGCCGGTGGCATCAGCGAGGAGGAACTCGAAGCGCTGAATCAGGACCGTCGCACGGCCATGGAACTGCTGGGAGACTTTCCGGCACAGATGGCGGCACGGAACCGGACGCTTCGGGAATATGCGGACGCGCTGGTCGATCTGATGGAGCGCTGTGGACTGGAACAGAAGCTGGCAGACCGGGCAGAAGCATTGCAAAAGGCCGGAAACCGGGAGGAAGCGGAGGAGTATGAGCAGGTATATGGCATTCTGATCCGGCTGCTGGATGAGATGGTCGAGCTGCTCGGAGAAGAGCCGATGGATATCCGGGAGTTTACGGAAATATTAGATGCCGGACTTTCGGAGGCACGGATCGGAATCATCCCGCCGGGAATCGATCAGGTACAGGTCGGAGATATCCGCCGGACAAGGCTTTCGAATATCCGGGTTCTGTTTTTCCTCGGACTGAATGATGGCTGGGTTCCGGCACATGGCGACGGGGGTGGAATCGTCACCGATATGGAGCGGGAGCTTTTAAAATCGACCGGGGTCGAGCTGGCGCCTTCCGCACGGGAAAACAGCTATATCCAGCGTTTTTACCTCTATCAGAACCTGACAAAGCCGCGGGAACATCTCTACCTTTCCTGGTGCCTTGGCAGCAGCGACGGAAAGGAAATGCGCCCGTCTTATCTGGTGTCTGTGATCCGACGGCTGTTTCCGGCGCTACAGGTATGTGAGACTCCGCCGGTCGGATCAGAGCTTGCGCAGATTACCTCAAAAGAGAGTGGGATGGACTATTTCCTGAACGGCCTGCAGCAAAGCCGGGAGGGAGTGACCGATCCAAAGTGGGAGACGCTGTATTCCCTCTACCGACAGGATCCGGAGTATCGAAGCCGGGTGCAGGCTCTGATGCGGGCGGCGCTCTCAGATGGAGTGGCGGCTCCGCTTTCTTATCAGACGTCACGGGAGCTGTATGGCGATGTGATGGCGAACAGCGTCACGAGGCTGGAACAGTTTGCAGCCTGTGCATTTGCACACTTTGCAATATACGGGTTACATCTGAAGGAGCGGGATCTCTACGGAGTGAAGCCTGCGGATCTCGGGATTCTGTTCCATCGCTCCCTGGAGCTTTTTTCGAAGCGGCTGCTTGGAAGCAATACAGACTGGACGGAATTGACGGAGCAGGAACAGAATGCCCTGATGGAGCGCTGTGTCGATGACGTGACCGCGGAATATGGCGGCAATGTGCTGCACGATACGGCCCGAGATGCCTATACGATCATCCGGTTGAAGCGAATCCTGTGCCGGTCTGCGTGGGCCTTGCATGAGCAGCTGGCAGCCGGAAGCTTCCGGCCGACCGGCATTGAACTGTCATTTGATGATATGCCGGAGCTGGATGCGGTCAATGTCCGTTTCGCTGAGAAGAGCCGGATCCGGCTTCAGGGCCGGATCGACCGGGTAGATACGGCTGAGACGGACGAAGCGGTCTATGTAAAGATCGTGGATTACAAGTCCGGCATGACCGAATTTGATCCGGTCTCGCTCTACTATGGTCTGCAGTTGCAGCTCGTCGTCTACCTGAATGCGGCGCTTGAGACGGAGGCAAAGCAGGAACGGCAACGCGAAGTCGTCCCGGCCGGGATTTTTTACTATCATATGCAGGATCCGGTGCTCGAAAAAGAGGCAGGTATGGACAATGAGCAGGCACGTCAGAAGCTGCTCAAAAAGCTGCGCCCGGATGGAATTCTGAACAGCGATGAACAGGTGCTGAGCATGCTCGATCGGAATCTGACCGGGGACTCCCTCGTGATCCCGGCTGGACGCAAAAAAGACGGAGGATTGAAAGCTGCTTCGAGCACGGCGACGACGGAGCAGTTCCGCATTTTATCCAAATACGTGAACCGGAAGATGGCATCGATGGGAGAGGAGATGCTGCAGGGGAAAATCGCACCGGAACCATACACGGATGGCGTAAAATCGGCCTGCGATTACTGCGGCTATGCGGCAGTGTGCGGCTTTGACCGAAAGTTGCCCGGCATGTGCCGCCGGAAGCTTCCGGCGCTATCGAAAAGCGAGGTATGGCAGAAGCTGGAAGAGGCATGCAAAGAGGAGGAGGACGACTGTGAAGTGGACAGAGGAACAACAGAAAGTCATTGATACGAGAGACCGGAACATTCTCGTATCCGCAGCAGCCGGTTCCGGCAAGACCGCTGTACTGGTAGCACGGATTCTGGCGCTTGTCACCGATCCGGTTCGCCCGGTGGATATAGACCGGCTTCTCATTGTGACGTTTACAAATGCGGCGGCCGCGGAGATGCGTCAGAGAATTCGGGACGCCCTGGAGGCGCGTGCCGAGGAAGCGCCGGAAGATGCGCATCTGCAGCGCCAGCTAGTCCTGATCCATAATGCACAGATCACGACGATCCACAGCTTCTGCCTGCAGGTATTGCGGAGCCATTTCCATATGATCGGCCTCGATCCCGGCTTTCGGATCGCCGATGAGGGAGAGATGCTGCTGCTTCGGCAGGATGTATTAAAAGAGACGCTGGAGGAAGCGTACGAGCAGAGCACACCGGAATTTTGTCAACTGATTGAGCAGCTCGCGCCCGGGAAAGATGATCAGGCAGTGCAGAATGCGCTGTTGCAGGTCTATCAGTTTTCCCTTGGACAGCCGTGGCCTCTTGAGTGGCTGGCCGGTTGCCGGATGGCATACTGCAGACCGGGGGAGAAAACGCCGGCGGAACCGGACTGGATCCGTTTTGCTGTGGAAGATACAAAGCGTGTACTGTCGGATGTGCATGCGGAAATCCTCTATGCGATTGCGCTGTGCCAGGCTGAGCACGGACCGTATATGTATGAAAAAGCATTGCAGGATGACCTGGCGATGGTGGAAATGCTGCAGGCCGCAGACGGCTACCGGGAGATCGCAAAAGCGTTTGCTGAATCCGGAACGTATACGAGACTGAGCACGAAGAAGGATGAGAGCGTTTCCAAAGAACAAAAAGAGCAGGTACAGGAACTGCGCGCCGGGATCAAAGACGCGCTTGCTTCGGTGCGGGTGCAGTATTTTTATGACCGCCCGGAAGTGCTTGCGGAGGCGTTCTATGCAAGCGGCGTGGTCGTACGTGCGCTGACCACGCTGGTCGAGCGCTTCATGGAAAAGCTGACCGAAAAAAAGCGGGAGAAAAATGTACTGGATTTTTCGGATCTGGAGCATCTGGCACTTGAAATTCTCGTTCGGCACGACGAGACCGGCACACAGGCGAGTCCTGCAGCGCTGGAATATGCCGAACAGTTCGAAGAGATCATGATTGATGAATATCAGGACAGTAACCTTGTGCAGGAGCTGATCTTAGACAGTGTCGCAGGGCGTGGACGCGGCGAAGCGAACCGGTTTATGGTAGGGGATGTGAAGCAGAGCATTTACCGGTTCCGGCTTGCCTGCCCGGAACTGTTTCTGGAAAAATATCAGACCTACCGCAAGCGGGAGGATGCCTGCCGGATTGACCTTCATAAAAATTTCCGCAGCCGGAGCGAGGTGCTGGACGGAGTAAATGAGATCTTCCGCCAGATTATGACAGAAAATTTAGGCGGAATCGTGTATGATGAGGATGCAATGCTCTATCCGGGTGCGGCTTTTGCAGCAGATTCGGGAGAAGCATCACGGCTGCCGGAGCTTTTGCTTCTGGATCCGGAGGATCAGGACAAGCGGGAAGCAGAGGCACGGCTCGTCGGCATGCAGATTCAGCAGATGGTCGGAAGCTTTCCGGTATGGGATGCGAAGCAATCGGCGTACCGCCCGATGGCGTACCGGGATATCGTGATTCTGTTGCGTACCGTGAGCGGCTGGGCAGAGACATTCGGCGAAGTACTTGGCGATATGGGGATACCATGTTTTACCGGTTCGCAGAAAGGTTATTTTTCGGCGGTCGAAGTGCGGACTGTGCTTGCCTACCTGGAAGTGCTGGACAATCCGGTACAGGATATTCCACTGGCGGCGGTCATGCGCAGCCCGATTGGCGGATTTTCGGATGAAGCGCTTGCAAAGATCCGGAGTGCGTCTGAAGAACGGCGTTTTTATGACTGCTGCATCGCCTACCGTGACAGCGGGGCGGATGCGGCTTTACGGCTGGAGCTGGATGCCTTTTTTGGACAGATGGAGCTTTTTCGGGAAAAAGCGGCCTATACACCCATCCACCTGCTTTTGTGGGAGATTCTGGATGCCACAGGCTACGGGGCTTATGCAGCCGCACTTCCTGCAGGACAGCAGCGGAAAGCAAATCTGGATATGCTCATTGAAAAGGCGATCGCATATGAAGCGACCAGCTACCGTGGGCTGTATCATTTTGTGCGGTATATCGAGAGCCTGAAACGTTACGAGGTCGATTACGGAGAAGCCAGCCTCGGAACGGAGGCGGACGATACCGTGCGCATTATGAGTATCCACAAGAGTAAAGGTCTGGAATTTCCGGTCGTCTTTGTGAGTGGGCTTGGCAAGCAGTTCAATGAGACAGAGCTGCGTGGACGCATTGCCCTGCATTCGTCATTTGGGATCGGCTGTGATTATGTCGATACCGCGCTGCGGCTGCGTCAGCCTACGCTTCTGAAAAAAGTGATTCAGAAGACATCGGCACTGGAAAATCTCGGTGAGGAGCTGCGCATCCTGTATGTGGCGATGACACGGGCGAAGGAAAAACTGATCCTGACCGGAACCCTGACGGATGCAAAGCAGAAGCTGGAGATGGGACGGACGTTCCATGGCAGATCAGGGGAGACGCTGCCGTATTCGGCCCTGACCGGGGCGTCGTCTTATCTGGATTGGGTGTTGCCTTCGCTTTTGCAGCATTCCGGGGAGGACCGTTTTTTGCTCCGGGTGCTTTTGGCCGGGGAGCTTCAGGAGGAAGCAGCGGAAAAGAAGACATCGGATCTCTGGCGTGTGCTGGAGCATCCGAAGGAAGATCCGGAGGCGAGATGCTATCTGGAACGGGTATTTTCTGCGGAATATCCGTATGAGAAGGAGCAGATGATCGCAGGCAAAGTATCCGTCTCGGAACTGAAAAAGCAGCCGGTACCTCTGGAAGAGAACGAGAGTCTGGAACTGTATCTGGCAAAGGAGCGGGAAGCGACGGTACCGCGTTTCCGCGCCGCAGAGACGACGGTGCAGGGAAGCGCGCGTGGCACCATTTATCATACGTTCATGGAAAATTTGGATTTTCATAAGAAAGATGTGCTGGAAACACAGTTGGAAGAATGGATAAAGTGTGGTAAAATGACGCGGGATGAGGCGGCTGCCGTGCGCCTTTCGGATATCCGGCGCTTTCTGGAAAGCGAGATCGGATTTCGGATGGAACGGGCAGAAGAAGGCGGGCGTCTGCATCGGGAACAGCCATTTGTGCTCGGGGTTCCGGCGCATGAGATCCGCAGTGACTGGCAGTCGGAAGAGCTCGTGCTGGTACAGGGGATCGTTGATGCATGGTTCGAGGAGGACGATGGCATTGTGATTGTGGATTATAAGACGGATCGGGTGCGGACGATGCAGACACTGGCGGAACGTTATCACGTACAGCTGGAATCCTACGCGAAAGCAGTAGAACGCCTGACCGGAAAGCTGGTAAAGGAATGCGGGATTTATTCTTTCTGCCTCGGACGCTATGAGATTCTGCCGCCGATCCACAGTGGAAATAAGCAGGAGTGAGATTTATCAATGTGGAAGAAACAAAAAATGAAAGCAAGAGAACAGGGGATACAGGGATGGCGGTTCTTTCTGGCCGGATTTTTCCTGACGGTACTGATCACCGGGATCGGATTTGCCTGCCTGACGGTGTGGCCGTTTGGCGATAAGACGGTGCTGATTATCGATTCGCTGCACCAGTACCTGCCGTTTTATACGGATATGCACAACAAGCTTGTAAACGGAGGATCGCTGTTGTACTCCTTTTCCGGCGGGCTTGGCTACAATTTCTGGTCGACCTATGCATACTATCTGGCGAGTCCCCTCAATTTTCTGATGGTACTGATTCCGACCGCCAATGTCTGTGATTTTATGGATCTGATGATTCTTTTAAAAATCGGTCTGTGCGGTGGATGCTTTGCCTGGTATCTGCATAAGAGGGATCCAAAGCGGCGCTATCTGCCGGTTGTATTCGGCGTGATGTTTGCCCTGAGCAATTTTGTGATCGGCTATTATTTTAATCTGATGTGGCTGGACAGCATTGCGATGCTTCCGATTATGATGTATGGCATCGAGCAAATCGTAAAGGGGAAGAGCGGAAGGACGTTTTGCCTGTCTTTGTTTTACGCACTCTGGTGCAATTACTATATCGGATTTATGCTCTGCCTGTTTGCCTGCCTGTATTACCTCATCCGCTGGATTTCGGCGGAACGGATCACGTGGGGCGGGATCTGGCGGAGTGCGCTTTGTTTTGCCTGGTATGCACTGCTAGCGGGCGGCATGGCGTCACTGGTACTGCTTCCGGCGTTTCTGGGACTTTCCTCTTCGGAATCCATGCAGGGCAACACGTTCCCGACGGTGATCAAGTTTTATACCAGCCTTCTGGATATGCTGAAAAACCATATGGCGTTTCTGGAGCCGGTCAATATTTCGAATACGCAGGTCGGGTTAAATGTGTACTGTGGGATTTTTACCGTCCTGCTTGTCATTTTGTATCTGTTTGACCGGAAGATCCGGCTGCGGGAGCGGATTGCCCATTACGGACTGTGCGCACTGTTGCTGCTGAGCTTTTCTCTGAACATTCTGAATTATATCTGGCATGGTTTTCATATCCAGAACGGCCTGCCGAACCGGTTTGCCTTTCTGTATATTGCGCTGCTGCTTTGCATGGCTTACGACGCGATCGGCCATATCCGCAGCTACTGGCTGCCGGAGCTGTTTTTCGCATGGCTCATACCGGCGGCGTTTGTCGTATACTGTTACCTGCATCCGGACGCAGAGCAGGAGCTGGAGCCGTGGATCTACTATGTGTCCTTCGGCCTGATGGCGCTCTACTTTGGGCTGATGCTCCTCGGGCGCCTGGCGAAAAAGATGCGGATGGAAGTCTACAGTGCGCTCATCTCGGCGGTGCTGCTCGTTGAGGTGGCGGCAAATGCGATTTACGGGATCAGCTGCAATGGCGGCGTGACGCGGAGTATTTACATCGCAGATCAGACCTCCTACCAGAAGATGATGGCAGATCAGGATGACCAGAGCTTTTTTAGAAGCGAGGTCGACCGGCAGCGCATGCGGAATGTGACGATGTACGCAGGCGGCAATGCACTGGTCATGTTTAATTCGACGATGCTTGAGTCGGTGATCCAGCTGTGTGACAGTCTTGGCATCGAGGCGCGGACGAATAAAAACGGTTATCTCGGCGTGACGAAGCTGATGAACGATGTATTTGGCATCAAGTATCTGGCGTCGCCGTCGAAGCTGGCGGAGACGATGTATCAGTTTACGCGCATAGATGAGGACGGGGAGCTGGCACTCTATAAAAATGACAATGCCCTTTCCCTTGGCTTTATGGTAAAAGATGCGATCCGCGACTGGGATATCGAGGCGGGAGAGCCGCTTCTGGTGCAGAACAGCTTTGTCGAGCTGGCGACCGGTCTGGATCCGATCTATGTGCTGGACCGTTACATTGACATGGCGGACGGGCAGAACTACGGGATCAAGATTCCGGAAAACAAGCAGGTATACCTGTGTCTGGACACGAGAGTTGCAGGCATTGAGCTGAATACGCCGGAATATACGAAATCTTTTTCTGATTATACCGACCATCTTTATGTGATCAATGGGACGAATGAGAGCGACATGGCGGACTTTACCGTCACGTTAAAGGAGACACAGAAAAATTCAACGGTGCGTGCCGAGGTCTATACGTGTGCGAACGATGCCTACCAGAAAGTGATTGACAAGCTCTCCGAGAGCCAGCTGACCGATGTGCAGGTAAGTGGCAGCCATGTATCCGGCAAGGTAGATGCAAAGGAGGCAGGCACGCTGCTGCTCACGATCCCGTATGATACTGGCTGGACGATTCAGGTCGATGGAAAAGAGACAGAGAGCTACTCGGTCGGCAAGGCGCTGACCGGCATTCACCTGGAGGAAGGCGCACATACAATCACGATGCGCTACATTCCGCAGGGCTTCCGCGAGGGTGCAGCTCTGAGCATGCTCAGCCTGATTCTTTTCCTGCTCTCTGTTCTGCTTGGCAAGAAGCGGGAGAAGAAACTGGCCGGTCAGGTGAAATGGGAAGATTTGACGGAGCCGGAGGATGCTTCACAGGAAGCAGAAGAAGCGGATTACACAACAAAGGAGTATGAAAAATGGACATGAAATTTTCGGACAAAGCAGAACAGCTTGATGCCGGTATTTTTGCCGTGCTCAATGAGAAGAAAAATGAGCTTGTAAAGCAGGGACGGACGATCTACAATCTGTCGGTCGGAACGCCGGATTTTCCGCCGATGCCGCATATCATGGAGGCAGTCAGCGAGGCGGCAAAGCGCCCGGAAAATTATAAATATGCGCTCTCGGAGCTTCCGGAGCTGCTCGATGCCATGCAGCGCTTTTATCAGAAGCGGTTTGGTGTGCAGCTCGAAGCGGACGAGATCATGACGATGTACGGCTCACAGGAGGGAATGGCACATATCGCATGGGCGCTGTGCAATCCGGGAGAGCTTGTGCTCGTGCCGAATCCGGGGTATCAGATTTTCAGTGCGGGTCCGCGCCTCTGTGACGCCGAAGTGTGGGAGTATCCGCTTTTGGAGGAGCACCAGTTTCTTCCACAGTTAGATGAGATCCCGGAGGAGATCGCAAGACGGGCACGCTACATGGTCGTCAGCTATCCGGCGAATCCGATCTGCCGCACCGCTCCGGAGTCCTTTTACCGCGAGCTGATTGCATTTGCAAAGAAATATGAGATTATCATTTTACATGACAATGCCTATTCTGATATCATTTATGATGGAAGAAAGGGAGGCTCCTTCCTGGAGTACGAGGGAGCGAAGGACGTCGGAATCGAGTTTTATTCCCTTTCCAAATCGTTTAATTATACCGGAGCACGGCTGTCCTTTGCCGTTGGTAACCGCGCGGTGATCCAGAAATTCAAGGCGCTCCGGACGCAGTTTGACTACGGGATTTTTCTCCCGGTGCAGTATGGGGCGATCGCAGCGCTGACCGGTCCGTTTGATGGCGTGAAAGAGCAGTTCCAGAAGTATGAGGAGCGCAACCGTACGCTGTGTGGTGGGCTGCGCAGCATCGGCTGGAATGTCCCGGACAGTGAAGGGACGATGTTCGTATGGGCGCCATTGCCGGAGGGGTACACGAATTCCGCGGACTTTTGTATGGAGCTGATGGAAAAGTCCGGGGTAATCTGCGTGCCGGGCAGCAGTTTTGGTACGCTTGGCGAGGGCTATGTGCGTATGGCGCTTGTCCTGCCGCCGGAAAAGCTGAAAGAGGCGGTCGAGAGCATCCGGGTGAGCGGAATCTTACATAGACAGGAAGGAACGAAATAAATGCAGAATCAGAAGGAATGGATCGAAGTGCTGGGGGAACAGGTCGAGCTTCTTGCAATGGAGCCAATGAAGAACCACACGACCTTCCGGATCGGAGGACCGGCAGATGCGCTGGTGCTTCCAAAGACACCGGAAGAGGTAGCGAAAGTAGTACGTTTCTGCCATGAGCATGCCTGGCCATACTATGTGATCGGCAATGGCAGCAACCTGCTCGTCTCGGACGAGGGGTACCGTGGCCTTGTACTGCAGCTCTATCGGAATTTTAACGATATTCAGGTGAACGGGGAGATGATTACCGTACAGTCCGGCGCAATGCTGGCGGCGGTCGCGCGGGCGGCATATCAAAACCATCTGACCGGGCTGGAATTTGCCTCCGGAATTCCGGGGACGATCGGAGGCGCGGTTGTCATGAATGCAGGTGCTTACGGTGGAGAGATGAAAGATGTGCTCAAAGAAGTGACGGTGCTCACAAAAGAAGGAGAGGTGCTCACGGTTCCGGCAAGCGATCTGGAACTGGGGTATCGCACCAGCGTGATTCCGAAAAACGGCTGGATCGTACTCGGAGCGGTATTGCAGCTGAAGGCGGGAGATCCGGAGCAGATCCGTGCACGGATGGAGGAACTGAAAGAGCAGCGAATTACCAAACAGCCGCTGGATCTTCCGAGCGCCGGGAGTACGTTTAAGCGTCCGGAGGGCTATTTTGCAGGCAAACTGATCATGGATGCCGGGCTTCGTGGCTTTACGGTCGGCGGCGCACAGGTATCAGAGAAGCACTGCGGCTTTGTCGTGAATCGCGGAGGTGCGACGGCGGCGGATGTGTGGAACTTGATCTGTGAGGTAAAGCGCCGCATAAAAGAACAATCTGGCGTGGAGCTGCAGCCGGAGGTGAAGCTGCTGGGAGAATTTCCAAAGCTGTAAATGCCGGAATACAAAAGATAAGACAGAAGGGTTGAAACCATGCGATTTGTAATTGTGACAGGGATGTCGGGGGCCGGAAAGAGTACCGCATTGAAAATACTGGAGGACGTCGGGTATTTCTGCGCGGACAATCTGCCGTTGCCGCTTCTTGAGAAGTTCGCGGAGCTGGCCTGTACACCGGAGAGCGAATACAATAAAGTGGCGCTTGGCGTGGACATCCGTACCGGCAAGGAGATCGAGAGCCTTCCGGGTGTGCTGGAAAAGCTGGCGATGCGGGGCTTTTCCTATGAGATCCTCTATCTGGACGCAGGGGATCGGGCGTTGCTGAAGCGTTTTAAAGAGACGCGGCGCAGCCATCCGCTGGCGCGGGACGGGCGGCTGGATGAAGGCATCAAAAGGGAGCGGGAGGCATTATCGTTTCTGAAAAAGCAGTCTGATTATATCATTGACACGTCCACGCTGCTCACGCGGGAGCTGCGCAGTGAGATGGAGAAAATTTTTGTGGACAGCCGGGAATTCCGGAATATTTTTGTGACAGTCCTGTCCTTTGGGTTTAAAAACGGCATTCCGGCAGATGCGGATCTGGTCTTTGACGTGCGATTCCTGCCGAATCCGTATTATGTGGAGAACTTAAAGCAAAAGACCGGGCTGGATCCGGAGGTGCAGGCGTACGTCATGGGCTACGATGTGGCACATGCGTTTCTCACAAAGCTGGAAGATATGATCGAATTTCTGCTGCCAAACTATGTAGCGGAAGGCAAGAACCAGCTGGTGATCGCGATCGGCTGTACCGGAGGCCATCATCGCTCCGTCACGTTAGCCGAGCAGCTCTATGCCTATCTGAAGGGGCATGAGGAGTACGGACTGCGGATCGAGCATCGCGACATCCGGCGATGATTCATGGCAGGAAGAAGAGGGGAGGGCGAGGCCAATGTCATTTTCGTCCGAAGTAAAAGAGGAACTTTCCAGACAGGATACACCGGCGCGGCACTGCAGGCTGGCAGAGCTGGCGGCGATCATCGGCATGTGCGGGGATGTCTGTATCTCGGCCATGGAGCGCTATCAGCTCCGAATCCACACGGAAAATGAAGCAGTTGCAAGAAAATGCTTTACTTTATTGCGAAAAACATTTAGTATAAGTAGTGATGTGTCCGTTCATCTACATAAGCGAAACGGGAAGAGCAGCCAGATCTATACACTTTTGATCCGGGATCATGCAGAAGTGCTTCGGATACTGCAGGCGCTTAAGCTGGTAGATGCCGCAGGCGAGATCCAGGAACAGGTCTCCCCGGCCAATCAGCTGCTTGTACAGAAATCCTGCTGCAGGCGGGCGTTTATCCGCGGCGCATTTCTGGCGGCCGGTTCGATCAGCAATCCGGAGAAGTCTTATCACTTCGAGATTGTCTGTGTCTCACCGGAGCGAGCCGAACAGCTGCAGACACTGATCCGTACTTTTGGACCGGATGCGAAGACCGTACAGCGGAAGAAGCATTATATTGTGTATATTAAAGAAGGCGCTCAGATTGTCGATATGTTGAACATCATGGAAGCGCATGTCTCTTTGATGAATCTGGAGAATATCCGGATCGTCCGCGAGATGCGCAATGATGTAAACCGAAAGGTGAACTGTGAAGCGGCGAATATCAATAAGACCGTGAGCGCATCGGTAAGACAGATGGAAGATATCCGATATCTGGAGGCAAGGCAGGTATTGGATCATTTGCCCCCGAATCTGGTACAGATTGCAAGGCTCAGGCTGGAAAACCAGGATGCCTCTCTGAAGGAGCTCGGAGAGATGCTGGTGCCTCCTGTGGGCAAATCGGGTGTAAATCACAGACTGAGGAAGCTGAGCCGTCTGGCAGAGGAGTTAAGGCAAAACAAGGAGGGATACTATTATGACTAAGAAGGAAATCACGATTCGACTTTCAAGTGGTCTGGAGGCCAGACCGGTAGCAATGCTGGTACAGGTGGCAAGCCAGTTTGAGAGTGAGATTCATGTGATCAGCGGTGAGCGCAATGTCAACGCGAAGAGCATCATGGGAATGATGACGCTTGGACTTTCCGCCGGTGAGAAGATCGTGGTGACAGCGAATGGCGCTGATGAAGAAGAAGCAATTCAGAATATAGAAAAGTATTTGAGCGCAGCAAAGTAAGAGCATTGCGGATTAAAATTAAAAAAGCATTTTTGCGGGCATACCGACTGCGGAATGCTTTTTTTCTTTGATCTGGTGAGAAATCGCCGGGACTACAAAGGAAGAAAAGGGGAGTGTGTGATGGAACTGAGCAATGCAGGCAGTCTGGATCTGAAATATATACGGGACCTCTACCGGAGCTCCTTTCCGGATGCGGAGCGCAAGCCATTTTCGCTGATCGAGCGCAAGGCGGCGATGGGGACAATGGAGATTCTCTTGATGTCAGAAGGAGGAGCGCGCATGGGGCTGGCGATTACCGCTTCCGATGGGGAGCTGGTGCTGCTGGATTATTTTGCAGTAGATCCGTCCAAGCGCGGCCAGGGCGCAGGATCAGAGGCGCTGCAGCTGCTTCTGGCCATGTATGGTGACCGGCAGTTCTTCCTTGAGATCGAGCGACCGGTGGACGATGCACCAAATCTGGAAGAGCGCATCCTGCGGAAGCAGTTTTATCTGAAAAACGGGATGCTGGAGACGGGCATTCACATTCAGCTCTATGGGATTCCGATGGAGCTTCTCGCATCCAGGGCAGGGCTGACCTTTGAAGCCTGTCGCGGGATGTACCGGGAGCTGTATGGTCCGACGTATCAGAAAGTAGTAAGTTTGGAAAGTCAGGAGTGATTATTATGGAAAAAAAGAAACCGGTTCTGGTAGTCATGGCGGCAGGAATGGGAAGCCGCTATGGTGGCATGAAGCAGATCGACCCGGTCGATGAGTACGGTCATATTATTATCGATTTTTCGATCTATGACGCGGTGCGTGCCGGATTCGAGAAAGTGGTTTTTATTATAAAGAAAGAAAATGAGGAGCTGTTCCGCGAAGGGATCGGCGCACGTATCTCAAAGAAGGTAGAAGTTGCATATGTCTACCAGGATCTGAATGCACTTCCGGACGGATTTTCCGTTCCGGACGGGCGCGTAAAGCCATGGGGGACCGGCCATGCGGTACTGAGCTGCCGTGGTGTAGTAGACGGTCCGTTTGCAGTCATCAATGCGGATGATTATTATGGCAGCCATGCGTTTGCGATGGCATATCAATATCTGACTTCCGAGGAGGCACAGCCGGAGGACGGTAAATACCACTATATGATGGTCGGCTATCAGATCGAAAATACGCTGACGGAGAATGGCTATGTATCCCGTGGCATCTGTGAGACCGACGCAGACGATTACCTGCAGGATATCAATGAGCGGACGCACATCGAAAAGCGTGGCGATGAGACTGCATATACGGAAGACGACGGAAAGACATGGGTGACGATTCCGGAAGGCAGCATTGCTTCTATGAATATGTGGGGCTTTACAGAGAGCATTCTTTCCGAGCTGGAGCAGCGCTTTACGGCGTTCCTTACGAAGAATCTCCCGGTCAATCCGCTGAAATGTGAGTATTTCCTTCCGTTTGTCGTCGATGAGCTGCTCAAGGAGCAGAAGGCATCCGTCAAGGTACTGCGTTCCGCAGATAAATGGTACGGTGTGACCTACAAAGAGGATAAGCCGCAGGTCATGGCAGCGATCCGTGCACTGAAGGCGCAGGGGCTGTATCCGGAAAAGCTGTGGGAGGATCAGTAAGTGGAAATGAACAGAGAAATTTCAGAGATTATCGGGATGTTTGCGTTCCCTGGCACCTTTGTGGAGGTGATCCCGTACGGGAACGGTCACATCAACGATACGTACCGTCTGACCTTTGAGCAGGATGGCAGACCGGTGCATTACATTTTGCAGCGGATGAACCGCCAGGTGTTCCAGAAGCCGGAGGAGCTGATGGAAAATATTGAAGGCGTGACCGCATGGCTGAAAAAGAAGATTCAGGAAAATGGTGGTGACATTTACCGGGAGACGTTAAATGTGATTCCGTCAGCAGAAGGAAAAGCGTGGTGTGTGGATGATACCGGTGAGTACTGGAGAGCGTACTATTTTATCGAAAATGCGCTCTGCCTGGATCAGGTAAGCGATGCACGGGATTTCTATGAGAGTGCAGTGACATTCGGACATTTTCAGCGGCTGCTCTCAGACTATCCGGCGGATACCCTGCATGAGACGATTCCGGATTTCCACAACACACCAGACCGCTTCCGGAAATTCCGCGCGGCTGTGGAGGCAGATGCCTGCGGAAGGGCTGCGTCCGTACAGGAGGAGATCCGCTTTGTAATGGAGCGGGAGGCATTTACGCATACGTTGATGGATCGTCTGGCGGAGGGGAAGCTTCCGCTTCGCGTGACACACAATGACACGAAGCTGAACAATATCATGCTGGATGAAAAGACGAGAAAAGGCATCTGCGTTATTGATCTGGATACCGTCATGCCGGGGCTTTCGGTCAATGATTTTGGTGATTCGATCCGGTTCGGTGCGAGCACCGGTGCGGAGGATGAGCCGGATCTGACGAAAATTTCCTGCGATCTGGATCTGTTTGAAGCTTACACGAAGGGCTTCATTGAGGGATGCGCGGGCGCGCTGACAGAAGAAGAGCTGAACCAGCTCGTCAACGGTGCGAAGATGATGACGCTGGAATGTGGTATCCGTTTCCTGACGGACTATCTGGAAGGGGATCATTACTTCAAGATCCACCGGGACGGACAGAATCTGGACCGTTGCCGTACCCAGTTCAAACTGGTGGCAGATATGGAGCAGAAGGAAGCGAACATGCAGGAGATTGTAAATAAATATCGATAAAACAGGCAGTTGGGTTTGCTGAAATCAGCAGATGAAATGCCGGAATGTATTTGAAAAAGAGTCGGAGCTCTCTCCCGTGATTTCGGGAGGATCGTTCCGGCTCTTTTTTAACGGGCCAAGCAAGTCCCCTGCTTCAATTGCGCAGAGCAATAAGCAGTGGGTTGGGACTTCTGCTGCTTCCGTTGCGTTCCGCAAATGCGTGTCAAATCCCGTCGCAAAAGCACAAAAATGGGAAGAAAACGTTTTAGGAAAAGACGAAAAAGATCGAAAGAAAAGCACTGCGGAGAGGACTGAAAATACCTGTGTTTTTCGCGAAACGAAACAACGTAAAGTAAAAATGCATAAAACAATCATAATAAAACATATAAAAGTGACGAAACGACGGAAAAACAGAAAATTATATTGACAAAACCGGTAGAATACTGTTTAATATGAATCAGAAAACGATTAAGTAAAGACGCATTACACAAGTCAAAGGAGAAACGTATGGTTTCCATGAAGGATGTTGCGGCAGCCTGCGGAGTATCAGTAGCGACTGTCAGTAAAGCATTAAGCAATCACCGGGACATCGGTGAGAAGACCAGAAAGCTGGTGAAAGAGACGGCAGAGCAGATGGGATACCTCCCCAATCAGTCTGCCAGATATCTGAAAACAAATCGAAGCTACAACATTGGCGTACTGTTCGAGGACGCAGCCGGAAGCGGTCTGACACATGACTTTTTTTCCGGAGTACTGCAGAGCCTCAAAAAGACAGCAGAGGCGAGAGGATATGATGTATCCTTTCTGAACAGTACAAGCTCAGACATGTCCTATGTGGAACGGGCAAAGTACCGCGGGTTTGACGGAGTGGCAATCGTCTGTTGCCTCGACTATAACAACCCGAAGGTCGCGGAGCTGCTTCGCAGCAGCATCAAGGTAGTCACGATCGATTACCTCGCGAACAACCGCACGGCGATCCTCTCCGGGAATACGGACGGGATGCACTGCCTGATGGAGTACCTCTTTTCTATGGGACATACGAAGATCGCATACATCTGCGGCGACAGCAACAGCGTCACGAGGCAGCGGCTGGCCGCTTACTACCGGAGCATGGAGGAGCACGGGATCACCGTTCCGGACGAATACGTCCGACCGGCACTCTACCGGGATCTGACCAAAGCCTATGAGCTGACGGAGGAGCTGCTAAAGCTCAAGGATCCACCGACCTGCATCCTTTATCCGGATGATGTAGCCTGCTTCGGCGGGATCAACGCGATCAAGGCGCACGGACTTTCGATTCCGGATGACATATCCGTAGCCGGATATGACGGAGTGAGAGCGGCACAGTTCGAAGAGCCAAGGCTGACCACTTATGGTCAGAACATCGAGGAGATGGGAAGAGAGGCGGCACTTCGGCTGATCGAGGAAATCGAGCACCCCATGACGACGGTACCGGGGATCCATACCGTGTCCGGACATCTGATGGAAGGACAGACCGTGAAACGGCTGTCACCATTTGCCTAACAGGATTTGTTATTGCAGGTTTTCTGCATGACAGATAGACAGGAACGAACTTATTTAATTATTAAAAGGAGGATACACAATGAAAAAGAAACAGGTTTTAAGCACAGTACTTGCAACGGCTATGGTAGCTTCTCTGGGCGTAACGGCAAGCGCAGCAACAGACGTAGCAGTCAATGATCTGGCTTACAAAGGAGAACTCGAGATCATGCACTACTCCACATCTGAGGAGTCAGAAGGAAACGGTGGTTCCGATGGATTCCGTACCGTACTGGCTGCATGGGATGAGGCACATCCGGACATTACACTGAACCAGAACGTACTTGCAAACGCAGAGTACAAGACCCAGATCGCTACACTGGCAGCAGCTGGTGACCTTCCGGACGTATTCCTGCTTCAGGGCATGAACACAAAGGACTGGGCAAAGCAGGGACTGATCATGGACCTGACCGATACGATCAAGGCTTCCCCGTACTATAATGATTATGTACAGAACTACTTCACACCGTTTACGGACGGCGATTCCATTTACGGCTACCCGGTACTGACCGGTGGTACCTGCACCGTTGTCATCTACGACAAGGCAATGTGGAAAGAAGCTGGATACGATGCATTCCCGACCACATGGGACGATGTAGAGAAAGCAGCAGAGTACTTCAATGGCCAGGGCATTACGACCGTAGCATTTGGTAACGGCGGAAAGTGGCAGGCGAACTCAGACTTCCTGTCAACCCTGGGCAACCGCTACACCGGACCGGACTGGTTCTTAAGCCTGATCAACAAGGGCGGCGCAGCATTTACGGATGAGGCATTTGTAAAGGCTCTGAAAGAGACACAGCACCTCTTCAATGAGACCGATATCTTCAACGAAGACTTCAACGCAGTTACAAACGAAGATGCTC
>JAQXGF010000080.1 GCA_029006155.1 Lachnospiraceae bacterium | reverse complement strand
GAATTCAAGATCTTTCCCCTTGTAAGTCTCAAGGACATCGTATGTCCCTGCTCCGAGCACGGTATCTGCGAGCGCAGCTGCCAGATAGTATACATAGTCCTGATCCTTCATCTTTACCTTGATGTAATCCTCATCCGGATTTACGCAGAGCGCAACGTTCGACGGAAGGGTCCACGGAGTCGTCGTCCATGCAAGAATGTACGCATCCTCCCCCTTTACCTTGAAACGCGCGATCGCAGAACGCTCCTTGACATCTTTGTATCCCTGCGCTACCTCATGGCTCGAAAGCGGGGTACCACAGCGCGGACAGTACGGCACGATCTTGTAGCCTTTGTACAGGAGCTTCTTCTCCCAGATTTTCTTTAATGCCCACCACTCAGACTCGATAAAATTGTCATCGTAAGTGACATACGGGTTGTCCATATCCGCCCAGAATCCAACGGTCGCGGAGAAATCTTCCCACATGCCCTTGTACTTCCAGACACTCTCCTTGCAATGCTGGATGAACGGCTCCACGCCGTACTCTTCGATCTGCTCCTTGCCATCGAGTCCGAGCATCTTCTCAACTTCCAGCTCGACCGGCAGTCCATGCGTATCCCAGCCGGCCTTTCTCGGAACCATCTTGCCCTTCATTGTCTGATAGCGAGGAATCATATCCTTGATAACACGGGTCAGCACATGGCCGATGTGCGGCTTTCCATTTGCTGTAGGCGGTCCGTCATAGAAGGTATAAGTCTCACCTTCTTTGCGGTTCTCCATGCTCTTTTTAAAAATATCATGGTCTTTCCAGAATTTTTCTACTTCTTTTTCGTGTTCAACAACATTTCTGTTGGTAGGTACCTTATCGTACATATGCTGCCTCCTTCTTGAACACCCCTGATTTCTATTGCTGTATCGGATATTCCTGTTGTTCTTTTATCCTAGATTCCCGGAGATATCCCCGGATATCTGCACATTTGGTTATTATAGCTCAGTTTTTGTGGCCTTGTCAATTTATGATGTGCTGAAAATGCCTGCATTTTTCATTGCTTTTTTCCTATATTTCCAGTATACTTGAGAAAGTCGGTTTCAGCATGGCGTATTGTGTGGGGAGTCGGCAGTCTACGACGAATTTAATAGAAAAGAGAGTGATGAAATGAGTAACTTTTTCAACATGGACAATGGTTTGTTCCGTGCACTCGGCAAGCTGGCAGATCTGATGCTTCTAAACATCCTGTTCATCGTCTGCAGCCTTCCCATTTTCACGATCGGCGCATCTTTCACAGCAATGTATTATGTGACTTTGAAGCTGGCGGAAAATGAAGAAGGCTATATCGCCCGGGGCTTCTGGAAGTCCTTCAAACAGAATTTCAAGCAGGCGACGATCATCTGGCTGATCATGCTGTTCTTCGGCATCGTGCTTGTGCTGGACCTGCTGATCTTAAAAGATTCCACCGGAACCTTTGTGACCGTCCTGCGTGTAGTCATCACCGCGACCATGATTATCTACGCGCTGATCCTGCTCTATGTGTTCCCGATCCTGGCACGCTTTTACAACTCCGTAAAAGATACGTTTAAAAACGCCTTTATCATGGCAGTGGTCAATCTTCCGCGGACGTTTGTCATGCTGGTGATCTGCGCAGCCTCCGTACTCGCTACCTTCCTGAACACCTACACCTTATGGTACGGCATCCTGATCTGGATGATGGCAGGCTTCGCACTCGTGGCATTTGCGAATTCCTTCTTCTTCAAAAAGATTTTCGCAAAGTACACACCGGCAGATCCGACCGAGGAGGAAGACCCGGATGCCTGGAACCTGGATGAGATCGAAAAGACGGAGCTGGATGTAGAAGAAGTGGCAGCTTCAAGCGAAGAAACGACAGATGCTTCTTCCAAAGACGAAACCAAATCCGAATAATTCATTCCATAAACGAACAAAAAGCGGCTGCGCCATAGATGTTTTCTATCGCGCAGCCGCTCTTATTCATTCTTTAACTTTATTACTTGTTCCACAGTGCGCCGTATACGCTCAGGATTCTGGATGCCTGTGCGTCCGTCACCTTAGAAAGTGCGGTCTGGATCGCTGCGTAGGTCTCCGGGCGGGAATTCTTCAGCTGAGTCGGATTCAGAACGTAGTTCTTGTAGGACTCTGCGAAGTACTCGGAGCTGCTGGATAATACGTATGCCTTGTTGTAGTCTGTGTACAGGGACTTCTCACGGTTGTAGATGCTCTGGAATGCAGAGGACGTATCGATATTGCCTGCTACAAATGCTACAAAGTGGCCCAACTCATGGTATACGGTATTGTCCGCACGCTTCAGCGTAACGGTACGGGTCCGTGCGTCACACAGTCCGGAATAGGATACACCGGAATTGATGACGATCTTGAATCCGAGCTTCTGGAATGCGCTCGTCACATTGCCGCTTACCAGCGGAGCAATCTGGGTGATCGCTACCTCGCCGTTCTGGGTAGCAGATGCGGTACTTGCGGTCGTCGCCTTTGTGGCGGTCGTGGTCGCGGTGCCGGTAGCTGCTGCCGTCGCTACTGCGGTCGAGCCGGTCGGTGCTACTGTTGTCGTAACGGTCGTCTTTACGGTCGTTACCTGCGTATTGATCTTAGAACCTTTCTTATACTCGTTTGTAACGTTGGTCGCCGTCAGCGTCTCGGTCGTGGTGACATTTTTCTTGGATGACTTTGTCGTCTTTTTCTTCTTTGTCACGGTCTTCCCGGCCTTTTTATAGGTCTTCTTGGAAGCCTTTTTCATCTTGATCTTCTTCGTGGACTTCTTTGTCTTTGTGGACTTTGTAACCTTCGGTGCCGCAAGCGGTACTTCTTCATCCGGAATCTCAATGCTTCCGTCGGTATCGACATAAGTAATCAGTTCCGGTACCTGATTCTGTGAATGGTAATACGTAACGCCGCCGCCCATTGCGACAACGGCTGCAAGTGCAAGCGCCCCTGCCTTTGTCAGTTTTTTCCGAAGCGCCTCTTTCATAGCCAGCTTCTTCATAGTCTCTTCCTCCTTGAAATAAAAACACATCTGTAATGGTTACTGAAATAACGTTCTGATATATCTTTCCCCGTATACGATTCCTTTTCATACCGAAACTCATGAAAAAGAAAAAACCGCTTGATTTTCATCAGCGGTCACCATCTACACGTTCCATACATATGCATGCTTAAAAATCCAGCTAAATACGCGATACTCTGGAAATGCGGCAACCGGCTGTCATAGTCCATCGGACGTTAGACCCTTGGCTTTGCGTCCCCGCCTTTCAACGGGTTTGCCTTTATATCAGATATGTCTATTTCTCTTCCTTTACTATAATCACTTTCTTTGTCCTTGTCAACCGGATTTTCCCATTTTTTTTGCCTTTTTTCTTTTCTTTTCCCGGTTATCTGCTATACTGAGAGCAGCATGTAACAAAAGGAGTCAACTTATGACAAAGATACGTTTTGGCTGTCTGACGGTCCTTCTGTTCTTTACTATATTCTTCTGCTGTAGCTGTGGCACAAAGAAGGGCGGGACGGGCAATGACGCCTCCTCCCCTGCCGGATATGCCCCCGGACAGACAACGGTGCTGACCCCAACGGCAGACGGAACCGTACAGACGGGAGACGATCCGCTTATCCTTGATCTCTCCAATGCCTCTGAGGGCTATTTTATGGGAAAGGTGACAAAAGAAGAGACAAAAGTAAATATTCAGGTGACCGGCCCTGATAATGTGATTTACAAATATTTTCTGGATACAAAAGACGAGTGGACGGCATTCCCGCTCACGGCCGGGGACGGCGCTTATCTGATCCTCGCCTTTGAGGACATCGGGAACGGGCAATACGCCTCGTTGTTCAGCTATCCGCTGGATGTCACCTTGGAAAATGCGTTTCTTCCATTTTTATATCCAAATCAGTACGTCAACTTTACCGCGAAGAGCGAAGCCGTCTCTCTGGCTGCCTCGCTCTCCAAGGACGCTGCAACCGATCTGGATGCACTTCGCACCATCTATGAATACGTCGTAAACACCCTTACCTATGACAATGAGAAGGCTGCAACCGTGGAGACCGGCTACCTGCCCGACATTGATGAGACCTTAAAGACAAAAACGGGCATCTGTTTTGACTATGCTGCACTTCTGACGGCAATGCTCCGCTCGTTATCGATCCCGACCCGACTGGCAGTCGGCTACAGCGGCGATGTCAAACACGCCTGGATCGATGTCTATATCGAGTCGATCGGCTGGGTCGAAAAGGTCGCCCAGTTTGACGGGGATGAATGGAAATTCATGGATCCCACCTTTGACTCTGCCGGAAAGGGCAGCGACGCCGTCAAAGAATACATCGGCGACGCCAGCAATTACACACTCCAATACGTTTACTGATAGGAGGTTCTCTATGCAAAAGGCTCTGAATGACAATGAATTATCCTCGCTCGCAAAGCAGCTCTCTATGCTGCTCCACTCCGGCATCTCCGCACTCGAGAGCGTCTCGATCCTGCGCGAGGATGCCGCTTCTTCCGATGGCAAAGAAATTCTCGACGGACTTTATGAAAAGCTCGAAGAGACGGGGGAACTTGCAGAGGCAATGCAGCAGACCGGATGGTTTCCGGACTATTTCCAGAAAATGACGGCGCTCGGTGAGCAGTCCGGAACCCTGGAGGAGACGATGGCCTCCCTTGCTTCCCATTATGAGCGTCAGGAAACGATGCTCACCAACATCCGCAATGCGCTGACCTATCCACTCATTTTGCTCGGCATGCTCTTTGCAATCCTGGCCGTGCTCGTGACACAGGTCATGCCGGTATTTGAACAGGTATTCGCACAGCTCGGCATCGAGATGACCGGTGTCACCTCCGTCGTCTTTCGGATCACGCATGTGCTGCAGGGCTGTTCCGTCGTGCTTCTGATCCTCGTGCTCGCCGCGGCAGTGGCCGGCATCGTCTGGCTTCGCACACCGGAAGGACGCGCCCGGCTTTTAAAGCTCATCTGGCCACTTCCGACGGCACGGAAAATCAGCCACCTCACGGCCTGTGCGCATTTCTCCGATGCACTCTCCATGGCGCTTCACTGCGGGCTGGATGTCGGTGAGAGCTTCTCCCTAGCCGGAGCAGTGTCCACACAGCCACAGTTTCAGGCGCTGCTCAAAAAAGCAGAGGAGCTGCAAAACGAGGGCGAAGAATTTGCCACCTCGCTCAGTAAAGCCGGAATTTACAGTGGAATGAATGCCCGCCTGCTCGCAATCGGATTTCGCACCGGGGATGCAGAGGATGCACTGAAGGATATTTCGATCCGTGCCGAGGAGCAGGCGGAAGCGCACCTGCAATCGGCAATCGGCAAAATCGAGCCGACCATGACTGCCGTCCTCTCGATCCTGACCGGGCTGATTCTCGTCTCTGTCATGCTGCCGCTGCTCAGCGTCATGGCCGGCATCGGATGACGACGGCAGAAAGGAGCTTTCATCTATGAACCGATTCAGTCAGGAACGAAAACCACACCGTATACTGCACCGCCTGGTCCCGTCCGCAATGCTCACAGTTGCCTCTGTTCTGTTTTTATGGAACGTTTCTTCTTCTGTCACCGAGACAACCATCCGTGCGCAGATGGAAAATCTGAAGCAGGCGATCCTGCGCAGCGCCGTCCACTGCTATGCCGTAGAGGGGGCGTATCCCCCCAGCCTTTCCTATCTGGAGGAACACTACGGAATCTCATGGAACCAGGAAGAATATGCCGTTGACTATGAAATATTCAGCTCCAATCTTCCGCCGACCGTTACGGTCATTGATCTGAGACCGTAACTACAGGCGACGTGGAACAGGCTTGCATCGCTGCAAACAGCGGGGATTTGAGACCCCGGCAAAACCGTGGAATGGCACGGCTACTTGGCCTGTTGCTCCCGGAAATAAAGGAGGAATTATATGAATCGAACCTCGCAGGGACATTCCATCGATACGCTCTTTACCTTTCTATTGCTGCTCTCCTTCCTGCTCTTTTCTCTATTGATAGCCGGAACCGGCTCGATGGTCTATCAGAACGGAACGGACAGTCTGAATAAAAATTATACATCCCGGACGGCGCTCTCCTATCTGACCGAAAAGCTGCGGCAGCATGATCACACCGATGGCGTAGCGATCGGGGATCTCGATGGTCTTCCATCCCTCATCCTGTATGAAGAGCAAAATGGCACGCGCTACTGCACCTACCTCTACTTCTACGACGGCGCACTGCGGGAGCTGTTCACGCAGGCATCCAATTCCCCGTCTGCAAATATGGGAACTGCGATCGCCGAACTGTCTGATTTTACATTTTCCACAGAGTCAGATGCCGACCGCTCAGAGCCTGTTTTACAGCTCACCGTGACGGACATGGACGGCAGTGTCGATACGGCACGGCTTCATTTATCTGCGGTGTCTGTATTTTAACCGAGTCAAGCAAGTAGCGAAGCTAGGCCCCGTCAGCAGGACCCCGCAGCAAAGCTGCAGAGATGAGCTGCAGGGATGGATTGCGAATATCCACTTTGATTGAAAGGACTTATTTATGAAATCATCCACACCAAATCAATCCGGAACCCGGCTGTTTTTTATCGAATTCCTGATCGTGCTGTTTTTCTTTCTGATCATCAGCACGGTCTGCCTGCGGCTGTTCGTCCAGTCACACAGCATGACGAGGCATACCGAAGAACTGTTTCAGGCACAGGAGGCGGCGGCTTCCGTCGCAGAACTGCTCGAAGCGGGTGGCGACGCCACCCAGGTACTGCTTACTGCCTACCCGGAGGCGATTCTGGATGATTCGGGAACCGATCCGGTGATTACCATCTATTTTGACCGGGATTTCCACAGCTGTAGCCAAAAAAATGAAAGTTATTCACTTACGGTACCCCTGATTGTGGATAACTATGAGGAAAGGGCCACGATTTCTGTCTGTAATTCCTCCGGTGAAGTGATTTACACACTGGATGTCTCATTCCACCGGCCACGGACGAGAGGGGAGGTGCTCTCATGAGAAGGACTTCCGGACTTCCGCTTCTGATCCTGATCTTTGTCTCACTCTGTCTTGTTACCTTCTCCCTGCTCTCAATCTCGGAATCCAGAGCCGATCAGACGCTCGGCGAAAAGGCAGCAGAGCGGACGACCACCTACTACGAGGCAAACACAAAAGCCAATGCACTGCTCGCAGCGATCGATGAGCAGCTCGCCAAATATTTGTATCAGGTTCAGTCCGATGCGGCATCTGCACAGGAAAGAAATTACTATAGCGCCTGTGACCAGATCCCCGCCACGATCCCGGAAGCGAACTGGGATGCCGATGCGCACACGATTTCTTTTTCCGTCGCTGTCACAGAAAGCCAGCAGCTCTCCGTCGTACTCTCCGTCGACTTTCCGGAAAAAGATACGGATACGCTGTATCACATCGCAGCCTGGGAAATCGTAAACACGCAGGAGTGGACGCCGGATGCATCGATGAACCTGTTCCGGACCGATGTGACAGAAAACGAAACCTGATCCTTTGCGTAACAGATACCGGAATGACTTGATTCGGCTACATTTCTCATGAAAGGAGAACTCATATCATGGCTGATAGTTCTACACTTCAGGCGACCGAGATGCTCACGGCCGCTACCAA
>JAQXGF010000079.1 GCA_029006155.1 Lachnospiraceae bacterium | reverse complement strand
GGAGCTGGACTTTAGCGCAGACGGGGAAATCCGCTAACCAGAACAAAAAATGTAAAAATAAAGAAGGAGTAACGATACCATGGGACAGATTCAGGTAGAAAAGAACGTCGGCGGCATCGAAGGTCTGTGTGTCATCACACCGACCGTTCACGGTGATGCGCGCGGCTATTTTGTAGAAACCTATAACCAGAACGATATGAAAGAAGCCGGCCTTACGATGGAGTTCGTGCAGGACAATCAGTCCAGCTCCACGAAGGGCGTGCTGCGCGGCCTGCATTTTCAGAAGCAGTTCCCGCAGGGCAAGCTCGTGCGTGCCATCCGCGGCTCAGTCTATGATGTAGCCGTCGATCTCCGCTCCGACAGCAAGACCTTTGGAAAATGGTACGGCATCGAGCTGACCGAAGAGAATCACAAGCAGTTCTACATCCCGCAGGGCTTCGCTCATGGCTTCCTCGTGCTCAGTGACATCGCAGAGTTCTGCTATAAATGCACAGACTTCTATCATCCGGGTGACGAGGGCGGTATGGCATGGAACGATCCGGAGATCGGCATCACCTGGCCACAGCTGGTAGGCACCTATCAGGGAAGCGCTTCCGCCAAGGGCTATACCCTCTCCGACGGCACACCGCTGAACTTGAGCGACAAGGATCAGAAGTGGGTCGGACTGAAGGATACGTTTCATTTCTAAATTTCATAAAATAACACTCAAGAAGGGGCTATCGATCTTCCGATAGCCCCTGATTTCTATAACATTACAATATTTCAATAATAGCTTTTCCCCCTTTATTTATGTTTCTCATTCATAGCTTCTCCTCTCCCCCCTGCAGTGCACTCCGGTACTTCGTCGGTGACATGCCCGTGTGCTTTTTAAACGCAAGTGAAAAGTAATTCATATCCGTATATCCTACCGTCTGCGCGATCTCGCCGACCTTCATCGTCGTCGCCTCGAGCAGCGCCTTCGCCTTCTCGATCCGCTTACGGACGATGTATTCGTTGCAGCCCTCGCCGGTAATGCGTTTGAACAGCCGCGAAAGGTAATTCGGTGTCACATACAGTTCCGCTGCCAGCCCTGCCACGGAAAGTTCTTCCCCCAAATGCTCCCGGATCCGCGCCTTCGCCTTCCGGATCACCTCATGGTCCGTTCCGCTGCGCGTCGAAAAGAGCCGTTCCAGAAACGCTTCCGTGACCTCACATGCCGCCTCCCGTGACGCCCCGTTTAAGGACTTCATCAGCGCGTTGAGATTTTCCTCCGAGCGGTTCCCGCTGTCATTTAAGCAAGAAAATGCCATCGTCGAGGCAAGCTCAAAGCAGCACTGCTGGGTACACCGGGCCGTAAGATTGTAGGATTCTACTGCCATCCGGAAGCGGCTGAAAATATGGAGCGCCTGCTCCGCATCCGCCACACTTCCTGCCAGCGCACTTTTAAATTCCCGAAATACCTCTTCGAAAATATCTGCCCGTTTCCGGTCTGACCGGCTGCGGATGACCATATCCTGAAATTCCTTCCGCTCGCTGTTCAGGCTGTTCTGGGCATCATTCCATGAAATATGGAGCTGCTCCACACCACTTACGACGCTGCCGATGACCAGCCGCACGCGGATCGCATATTCCTCCTGGAGCATTTCTGCCAGCTCGGAAGCCAGCTCCTCTGCATCTCCGTTTTCCTCCTGCAGGAAAAAGACGAGCAGGATGCTCCCACTGTGATCCATAAACGTAATACCCAGATGCCGTGCATCGAGCATATCCATGCAGAGGTTCTGGATATTTCGCAGGCGAAACGCTCGCCCTTCCTCATCTTCTTCCGAAACACGGTCCGGAATCACCATCCCGGCCTGCATTTTCTGATGCGGATCAGCCTTCAGCTCCGCAAACAGCTGCGTCGTCTGATCACTATCCGCCTTTCCCGCAAAAATTTCCTCCATCACCTCATCGAGCCGGTATTGCTGCCGCACGCCTTCCGCCCGGCTCGGAGTAGACGCATCCCGCTGCTCCTGCAAAAGTGCCAGCTGTGTCCGGATGCTGCGCTCCAGCTCTTCCTCATCGATCGGCTTCAGCAAAAAGTCATGCACACTCAGCCGCAGTGCCTGCTGTGCATAATCAAAGCGATCATATCCCGTCAGGACGATCACCCGCATATCGGTCTCCTGCTCCCGGATCTTTCCGACCAGATCCAGGCCGGTCATCTCCGACATACTGATATCCGTGATCAGAAGGTCGATCGGATGGTTCTTTAAAATCTCAAGCGCCTCCCCTGCAGATCCGGCCACGAAGACCTCGTCCACCTGCAGGCTTCCCCACGGAATCGCCCGCTGGATGCCCAATCGTATCATTCGCTCATCGTCTACTACCAAAACTTTATACATCATTTCCTCCATCTTTCGGAATCCGGATCTCCGCCGTCAGTCCGCCCTTTTCTCCTGCGTAAAACTTCAGTCCGTAGCCCTCTCCGAACAGAAGCTCCAGCCGTTTATGCACATTGTGGATGCCATAGCCGCGCGTGCGTTCAAATCTTCCGATCGTGCGGTTCAGCTCCCGGATCGCCTCATCCGTCATACCCTCGCCGTTATCCTGCACCCGTACAAGCAGATCATCACCGGCTGCGCGTGCCTGAATCACCACCGTTCCCTTGCGCCCTTCTTTTACCCGGATACCATGGTAAATGGAATTCTCCACGAGTGGCTGCAGGGTCAGCTTCGGCAGCTGTACGCTCAGAAACTCCTCCGGCACATCGATGTGCAGCTCAATAATATTGTCGTACCGCATATTCTGAATGATCAGATAATTCTTTACATGCGCCAGCTCCGTCTCCAGCGCAATGATATCCTTGCCACCGCTCAAACAGATCCGGTAATACTGCGCGAGCGCTTTTACCATCGCGGAGATATTCTGGCTGCCATCCGTGACCGCCTGCCAGTGAATGCACTCCAGCGTATTGTATAGGAAATGCGGCTGAATCTGTGACTGCAGCGCATTCAGCTCCATCTGTGTGATCTGCTGCTGCTCCTCTTTTACCTGATCCATCAGATGATCGATCTCATCCATCATCTGGTTGAAGCCCTCCGCCAACTTCCGGCTGTCGCTGTCCGTATCGATCGTGTGAATCCGCGTGCTGAGGTTTCCCTCTGATACGTCGTTCATCTTGGAGATGACCTTATAAAATGGCCGGTAAAGACGGCCGGTGATCTTTTTCGTGACCATCAGGACGCCGACCGTCACCGCCAGCATCGCCCCCAGCATCAGAAGTGCCATCTGGATCACATTCTCATACAGCTCCATGCCCGGAATCTCGTGAACCAGATAATAATTCCAGCCGGTCACTTTCCGGTAATTCACGAGCGTCCCGTGGCTCCAGAACCGCCCGCTTTCCCCTGTGATCCGTCCTTTCGCATCAAGCAGCTCGCCGATCCGGTCTTTCTGCTTGGTCGATACGATCATGCCGCTTTGATCCGTAAGGTACATACGCGAGCTTGCAAGGCTCGTCTTTTTCTGGATCCGTTCCAGAATACTGTCATTTAAATTGATGACGAGCACACCATTGCTGCTCACCATCCGGGTCAGGGAATATACCGGAAAATACAAAGTCATTGTATGTGTCCCATAGCGGTTGTAACAGTCAGAAAAGCTCATACGGATGCTGCCAGACTCATTTGCCGGCAGACTCTGTGCATAGTCTCTGGCAAAGCTCTCCTCAAAATTGCCCGCCTGTGCGGAAATATTACCGCTGTAGACATAGGTTCCCAGCCGGTCATTCGTCACCGCTGCAAAATTCGCATTGCCCTGAATCCGCAGTACATCGAGCAGAGACGTATAGGCCGCCCCCATCGTCTGATACGTCTGCGTCTTCTCCGTCGCCTCACAGTACTGCTGAATATTCTCATCCAGCACAAGCGAGGTCAGCAGCGCCTTATACTGATTCAGATTCTCCGCATAGTCCTCTGCCATCAGTTCCAGATGTTCCCGCGCGTATTCATTATTCCGCCGCGACAGGGTATAGACAAACATCGCCGCAGACAAGCTGATAGCAAGAATGATCAAGTTCAGGATGGCGCTTCCTATCACAAAATTCAGCTTTTTCTCAAAATTCCATTCCCTCTGCCACTTTTCTTTGAAGCTCAACGATGATCCCTCCCTGCGACTTTCTCTATTTGGCGCATCCTGCAGAACATTCCATATCTTCCGTAACAACTATCTTACTCTTTTCCAGGCAGTCTCTCAACTTAAATTTTGCGTTTTTAACGGAATCAGGCCATCTCCTGCCTTCACTGCAAACGGCAATAAAAAGGAGCAGCCCCTCTCCTTTTGGGAAATGAACTGCCCCTTCTCATTTTCTTTATCAGCCTTTTACTGCTCCTGCGGTCATACCTTTGACCAGCTTGTCCTGTGCCACGATGAACAGCAGGATCATCGGAAGCACGGTCAGGGTCAGTACCGCCATAATCATCGGTACATTCATTGCATACTGGCCCTGGAAGTCCCATACCGCAAGCGGAAGGGTACGGTTCTTCGCCGACTGAGTCAGGGTGTAGGAGAAGCTGAACTCATTCCAGATATTGACGCCGTTGTAAATCGCCAGTGTGGAAAGTCCCGGCTTTGAGAGCGGCAGTATCATGGAAAAGAACATCCGGTAGCGATTACATCCATCAATCTGTGCCGACTCCTCGATCTCCTTCGGAATACCCTTCATAAAGCTCGTCAGGATAAATACGGAAATCGGAACTGCAAACGCCACATCCGGACCGATCAGCGCGCCCAGACTGTCATAGAGTCCAAACCGTTTGCTCATCTGGAACACCGGGATCAGTGTGATATGGATCGGGATCGCCATGCAGGCCACGATGATTCCGTAGAAAAATCCGTTCAGCTTGAACTTAAAGCGGGCAAGCGGGTAAGATGCGCACGCGGAGATAAACAGCAGAATCACGAGCGAAATCACGAGTACAAGCACGCTGTTGAAGAAGTAACGGAAAAATCCTTTTGCCAACACTTCCTGATAATTCGCGGTATTTAAAGAAGCCGGAAGGGCAAAGACACCCTTGGTCAGCATCTCAAATTTGCCCTTAAAGGAGTTCAGTACCATAAAGATGAACGGAAGGACGGAGATGACCAGCATCACAGCTGCCAGCACAAGTGCGATCGCCCAGCAAATGCGGCTTTTGATCCGGTTTTTCTTATACGTGGTTCCCATTTAGTCCTCCCCCTTTCCGTTAATGATACGCATGGTCACAAGTGACAGAGCCGTGATCAGCACGAACATGCCGCAGGCGATCGTCGAACCGTAGCCCATGTTGAACTCCGTAAATGCTTTCTTGTACATGTAGGTCGCCATCAGTTCCGTCGACGTACCAGGTCCGCCTCCGGTCATGACGTAGATCAAATCGAAATACTTCAGAGAACCGACCATCGAAAGGATCGCTGCACTCTTGATCGACGGCATCAGAAGCGGCAAAGCTACATGCCAGAAATACTGTCCGCGCGTCGCCCCGTCGATCCGGGCTGCCTCATAGACATCCGTCGGGATATTCGTATATGCCGCCATGCAATATACCATATAAAACGGAATGAACTGCCATGCGATGACCACGATAACCGTCAGAAGCGCGGTGCTTGGATTGCCAAGCAAATCAATATTTTTTCCTCCGAAGAATTTGGAAATCTCACTGACGATACCGCCGTTGGCTGCCAGCGCATACGTGAACAGAAAGCCAATCGCTACGGATGACATCAGCATCGGGATGAACCAAAGCACCTTGCAGATCGTGGATTTCTTTCCTGCGAACTCGATGAAGGTCGCCTCTGCCAGACCGATCGGAATCTGGATGATAATTGACAGAATCATAATGATGACATTGTTGCGGAACGCCAGCCAGAAGTTCATGTCCTTCACGAGCTTTGCCCAGTTGCGAAGTCCGATAAACGAGCGGTCCACGCTGATACCGTTCCATTTGTATCCACTGATCCGGAATGAATCCACGATCGGATAAAAGATGTATACGATCAGAAGGATCGTCACCGGAAGCAGAAAGACTGCTGCGGCCCGGTTTACGCTTCTCTGCCTGCGTGCGCCAAGCGAGTTCTGTTTCTCCATATATTCCCTCCTACCGGAGCTGCCGAAGCAGGACACCTGCGTCTATCCTGTTTTGGCAAATCCGGATTTCTCTAAAAGTCAAGCGGATATTCGCAATCCGCTTCGCTACTTGCTCATAACCGAATAGCTGCTTTGCAGCTTATCAGGAGTGGCTTGTACCACTCCTGATACAAGCAAGTCCCAACCCACTGCTTATTGCTTTGTGCAATTGAAGCCTGGGACTTACTTGATTCGGTTAAAAGTGGGGAGCGGTCGCCGTGCGGCAACAGCTCCCCGGAATATCACATTCTTATGAAATTGGGTCGGTAGCGGATTGCGTTACTCTGCGAGTACCTCGTCCATAGCCTCCTGCATCTTCTTGTTTGCGTCTGCCGGTGTCATGGTCAGGCCGAATACTTCCTGATTGCCGTCCAGATGAGCGTTTGCTACGGTCGGATTCAGGTACTGGTCATACCAGAGCTGTACCGCTGCTGCATTGTTTGCTGCGTCGATGATCTGCTGAGAAAGCGGATCGGTGATCTTCTCTTCGATGCCCTTGATTGGCGGGATCAGGCTTGCATTTACCATCTGGTCGATCGTCTCGTCGCTGGAAAGGTAAGATGCGAACTCAACAGCTGCTGCGAGCTTGTCGCCGGTGCAGTTGAAGGAAATGAACTGGTCGCCAAGTGTACCACACATGATGCTCGGATCTGCGTCCGAATCGTCTACTGCCGGGAAGTTGAACCAGCCGATCTGATCGTAGAAATCGCTGCCGCCGTCCTCACAGTCGGTCTTGAATGCTGCGGTCTTCCAGGAACCGATCAGGTACATTGCTGCTTCGCCGGTGTAGAACAGCTGTGCAGCCTGTCCGTCATCCTCACTCATGGAGTTGAAGCCCTCCGGGAAGTATCCTTTGTTTACCCACTCCTGAATCTTCTCGCCTGCGTACTCGAAGCACTCATCCTCAAAGCTTCCCTCGCCTGCTGCTGCCTTCTGGAATGGCTCCAGACCGCCCTTTCTTGCTGCCAGAAGCTGGAAGTACATCGAACCGGTCCACTTCGGTCCGTTTGCCAGTGTGAACGGGATGATTCCGTTCTCTACGAATGTGTCTGCTGCTGCCTCGAGCTCGGATACGGTCTTCGGAACTTCGATGCCGTACTGCTCAAAGAGTGCTTTATTATAGTAAATACCTGCTACGGAAATATTCTTTACCGGGATTGCATAGAGCTGATCCTTGTAAGTTGCCTGTGCAATCGCACCTTCCATGTATTTGTCCTGCAGATTGTACTGGGAAGCGAGATCGTCGATCGGCTGTGCATAGCCTGCGTCGATGTACTGATCCATCGGACCGCCGGACCAGGTCGTGTACATATCCGGGCACTCACCGGAGCTCATTGCGATGACCAGCTTCTCTTTGTACTTGTCGTTCTGGGTCGGTACGTTCTCGATCGTGTAGCCGCTCTTCGTGTTCTCATTGAACTGCTTGATCGCCAGCTCGTAAGTCTCAAGGTCTGCGCCCTCGGTTCCCACGTTCCAGAAGGTAATGACCTTATCGTCATCCTCTGCGAATGCCGGGATCGTCGCGATGTTCATTACGGATGCCGCCATCAGTACGGACAGTCCAACTGCCATTTTCTTGTTTGCTTTCATGTCTTATCTCTCCTTTTCTTTTTGTTTACAGCTCTTTTTGATGGCTTTATCTTAACATCCGCCAGATGGATTTTCCATTTAAAAATCTTACCCGAATCTATAAAAATCTTACCTGCACAAAATCAAAGACACCAAATTCAAGGCTCTGCTTATTACCCGTTATCGAAACATTTACATTGACATTTTTCGCCATCTGCGCCATACTATAGGGAGCTGAAAAGCTGCAAAACTGTGACATGAGGAGAGATACATTATGGAAAAAATTGCTAGTTTTACCGTGAATCATCTTACGCTCCGTCCGGGCGTTTATGTATCGAGAAAGGACCATGTAGGCGCTGAGGTCGTGACGACCTTCGATCTGCGTATGACCGCCCCGAATCTGGAGCCGGTGCTCAATACCGCAGAGGTTCACTCCATCGAGCATCTCGGTGCGACCTACCTGCGCAATCATCCGGAGTACAAGGATAAGACGATCTACTTCGGACCGATGGGCTGCCGCACCGGATTCTATCTGATCCTTGCAGGTGACCTGGAGTCGAAGGACATCGTAGACCTGCTCGTCTCCATGTTCCGCTTCATCCGCGACTACGAGGGCGAGATCCCGGGAGCATCCCCGCGTGACTGCGGCAACTATCTGGATCTGAACCTGTCCATGGCACACTACTGGGCAAAGCGGTATCTGGAAGTGCTGGAGAACATTACAGAGGATCGTCTGGTATACCACGAGTAAAATGATGAAAAAAATGCTGCCACATTTCTAATCAAATGCGGCAGCATTTTTTATGCTTCTTCTCCAATCTTGATCAGCACCTTGATATTCTCCGGTCCGTGCTGGATGAGATACTCAAATCCCTCCTCGGTCAGCGTATCTAAGGTAACTTCCTTTGTGATCAGCTCATCTGCGTTGATTTTGCCTTCTTTCATATACTGCAGCGCAGTCGCAATCTCGTTTACATGCGCCTGGCTCGTGTACAGGACGCGCTCGGCCTCCTGCAACGTGTTCATATCCACGGTCGGCTTCTTTCCGAACACACCCATGACCATGAGTTTTCCGCCCGGCTTCGTAATGTGGATCGCCTGATCGAGTGTCTTCTCCGCGCCGATACATTCGTATACGACATCGGCCAGATTGCCATCACTCCACGTCTGCACATATTCCTCCAGGTCAACCTTGGAAGAATCGATATACGTTCCGCCATAGCGCTCTACCAGCTCTTTGCGGTAGTCACCGATTCCGGATACGAGGATCCGGCCTGCGCCTGCATATTTTGCACCAAAAAAGGCAGAAAGGCCGATGATGCCAGGTCCGATCACAACGACATCTTTTCCGTTCATATCGCCCATCAGGTTCGTCGCATGGATGCCGCAGGCCAGCGGCTCTGCCACTGCCGCCTCACGCTGGCTCACGCCTTCCGGAATCTGGAAGAGCTTCGCCGCCTCCACGACGACATAGTCCGCAAATGCACCGTCATCTCCCACGCCGAGAAATCCAAGCTTCTGGCAGATGTTGTAACGGCCGCTTCTGCATGCCTCACATTTGCCACAGGTCAGGCTGCCGTTTGCCGTCACGCGGTCTCCGACCTTCCAGCCCTCGACGCCCTCGCCCAGCTCCACGATTCGTCCGGAAAACTCATGCCCGATGATCAGCGGCGCAACCCGTCCGGTCAGACGGTGCGGCTTCTTCACCGGGATAAAATTCGGATCTTCATACTCATGACGGTCGGTTCCGCAGATGCCGGCCCAGTCCACTGCGATCTTGACCTGACCCTTTTTCGGTGTCGGCTCCGCGACTTCTTCGATTCTTACATCCTTATATCCATGCCATACTGCTGCTTTCATATGTTTTCTCCTTTTACTGTCCCAGATATGCCTGCATCAGCTTCTCATCTGCGAGCAGGTCGGCTCCGGCTCCCTCTGCGACGATGTTGCCGACATTGACCAGATATGCCCGGTCGCACAGTTTTAACGCCTTCCGCGCATTCTGCTCAATCAGAAGAATCGCGGTACCATCCTGATTTACTTCCTTTAAGATATCCATGATCTGATTCACAATGATCGGCGCCAGGCCAAGGCTCGGCTCGTCGAGCATCAGAAGCTTTGGCCGTGCCATCAGTCCGCGCGCAATCGCGAGCATCTGCTGCTCACCACCGGAGAGCAATCCACCGTACTGGTTCTCCCGCTCTTTTAACCGTGGAAACATCGCATAGACACGCTCAAAGTCTTTGCGGATACCGTCCGCATCCTTGCGCAGACAGCAACCGATCTTCAGGTTTTCCTTTACCGACAATTTATAGAAAATCTGACGGCCCTCTGGCACGATGACCATGCCCTCCTCTACGACCTGATACGGCTTTGCCGGAAGAGGCTTCCCATCAAAAGTGATCGTCCCGCCTGCCGCTTTTTTCTCACTGGAGAGACACTTGAGCAGCGTCGACTTGCCCGCTCCGTTCGCGCCGAGCACCGCTACGATCTCACCGGCATCGACCTTTAATGAAATATCATACAGCGCATGAATGCCTCCATACGCAGCCGACAAATGTTCTACCTTTAATAATTCCTGTGCCATTATTCGTCTCCTCCCAGATATGCTGCGATAACCTCCGGGTTCTTCTTGATCTCTTCCACCGTACCGGTCGCCAGGGTCTTACCAAAATTCAGTACCGTACATGCATCACACAGATTTGTGACAACGTCCATATGATGTTCAATCATCAATATCGTAATATCAAACCGCTTCTTCAGCTCGCGGATAAACTCGACCAGCTCCACCGACTCGTCTGCATTCATGCCGGCCGCCGGCTCGTCAAGCAGCAGAAGCTTCGGATCCGTCGCCATCGCACGGGCGATCTCGAGCTTTCTCTGATGTCCATACGGAAGGCTGCTCGCACGCTCCTCGCCCTTATCTGCCAATCCTACAATGTCCAGGAACTCCATCGCGCGGGCTTCCGTCTCTTTTGTCGCTTCCCGGTAGCGAGGGGTACGCAGCAGTGCATCTCCGAGATGATATTTACTGTGCATATTGCAGGAAATCATGACGTTCGTCTTGACCGACAGGTTTCCGAACAGTCGGATATTCTGGAAGGTACGCGCAATGCCAAGACGTGCCGCTTCATGCGGCTCTATCTTTGTGATATCGTTTCCCTGAAACAGAATTCTGCCACCGTCTGCCTGATAAATTCCGGTGATCGTATTAAATATGGTCGTCTTTCCGGCTCCGTTCGGGCCAATCAGCCCGTAAATCATCCCCGGCTCCACTTTCAGGCTGAACTGATCGATCGCCCGGACGCCACCAAATCTTTTTTCTACATTTTGCATTTCCAGAATGGCTTCACTCATGGCTGTTCTCCTTTGCTGTCTTTTTTCCGATGTTCCGGATCTTCTGAACCAGCCGGGTCAGGCTGAACTCCCAGTAGCCGCACAGTCCGTTCGGACGCAGCAGAATCACAAGGACAACTGCGATTCCATAGAACAGCATACGGTACTCCGACATGCTCCGGAAAATTTCCGGCAGAATCTGCACGATCAACGTACCGAGCACGCTTCCGGTCAGACTGCCAAGTCCGCCAAGTACCGTCGTGATAACAAGCTCACTGCTCTTTCCCAGGTTGAATAACGTCGGCGTGATGAAGCGCAGATAATGTGCATACAGTCCGCCTGCCCAGCCTGCGTAAATCGCACTGAACACAAAAGACATTTTTTTATAACGCACGACATTGATGCCATTGGCCGCTGCCGCCATCTCGTTTTCCCGGATCGCCGTCAACGCCTGCCCGTATCTGGAATGAATAAAATTCCACGCAATGACAAAAGCCAGCACCGTGCTGATGACTGCCACCACACCGGTCGTCTTATACGGAATGTTCGAGTAGCCATTTGCACCACCCGTGATATCTTTTGTATAGTTAAACAATACCCGGACGCACTCTCCAAAGCCGAGACAGCTGATCAGAAAATAATCGCCGCGCAGCCGGATCGTCAGACTGCCGAGAATATACGACACGATACCCGCGATCGCCGCGCCGATCAGGACCGACAATACAAACGGAAGCTTAAACTGTACACTGCAGATCGCCGCCGCATAGGCGCCAATCGACATAAAGCCCGCATTTCCAAAGGAAAACAGGCGGGTAAATCCGGTGAGCACAGACATGCCAAGTACGGCGATCATGTTCACACAGCAAATAACCAGGACACCTTCCTGAAACGAATTCAACATTTCCTTTTCCTCCTATGCTTTTTCCTGTACATCCACGCCGAACAGTCCACTCGGTCTGACCAGCAAAATGACAATCAACAGGCAAAATGAGATCAGATCACGCAGTCCGGAGCTGATGTAGCCGGAGACGACCGTCTCAATCAGTCCGAGCAGCACCGCACCTGCGATCGCACCCGGCACGCTTCCGAGTCCTCCGATGACCGATGCGATAAATGCCTTTAATCCTACATTTCCCATAGTCGGATAGATATTGTACTTCATTCCGTATGTGATACCTGCGAGTCCGGCGAGCGCACCGGCCAGAAGAAATACCATCGCAATCACACGGTCGATCTTAATACCGAGCAGGCCGGCGGTCCGGCTGCTGCAGGCGACCGCCCGTACATGCAGTCCAAATTTGGTCTTATTGATCAGGAGCAGCAAAATGACCAGTGCGATCGCTGAGAGCACCAGGCAGAGCAGATCGGTCTTTCCAATAAAAATGCCGTTGATATTGATTGTGCCGACTTTGAACAGCTTCGGAAGCTGCTTGAATTTGGACTTCCAGATGACGTTTGCCAGGTTCTGATAGGTCGTAGAAAGTCCCATCGCCGCGATCATCAGAAACATATTTGGAGAGCCGTTGTTGCGGATCCTGCGGTATGCCACCCGCTCATTCAAAAAGCTGATGACTGCCGCGCCTCCGATACCAATCACGCAGGCGAGCCAGAACGGGATCGCATCTACCTGTGTCGCCATAAAGCATACATAAGCGCCCAGCATGCACACCTCTCCGTGCGCCCAGTTGGAAAAATCCAGCAGGCTGTATACAAGCGCGTAGCCGGAAGCAATCAGCGCATAAATGCTTCCGATAGAGATTCCGGTAATGATCTGTTGCAGCAAAATTTTCATTGCTCTGTCTCCTTACTTTCTATTTTTAAGATATGTCCTAAGCAAACCCAAGACCGGAAATGCACTTCACTACACTCCCGGTCTCTTTTATTTCCTGTTATCTATTTTATGGCCACTTACTTGCTCTCTTCCGGCTCGTAGATGCCTACATACTGTACTTCATCATCCTTGACCTCAAAGATCGCGGCATCTCTGCTCGGATTGTGGGTCGCCGGATCAATGCTCATGTGTCCGAGCAGTCCGTCAAAGCTTGTGGTCGCCTCCAGCTGATCGCGGATCGCGGTCGGATCGTCGCTGCCGGCTGCCTCAATTGCCTGCTTGATCCACATTACACCGTCGTTTCCATACAGGCACTCTGCCTCAAGTGCGACATTGTATTCTTTCTGATATACCTCACCGTAAGCAGCTGCCTCCGGAAGGTTGAAGCCCGGACGGGATACATAATAGCAGCCCTCCAGCGCCCCGTTGGACAGTTCGATCAGCTCGGTCGTATCCCAGCCGTCTGCGCCAAAGAATACGCTCTCGATGCCAAGCTCACGTGCCTGCTGTGCGATCAGGCATACATTTTCATAGTTCCACGGGATGAACAGGACATCCGGCTGTGCCGCTGCGATCTTCGTCAGCTGCGCGCGGAAGTCATTGTCTCCGTTCTGTGCCTCCTCGGAAGCGACCAGCTCTCCGCCAAGATCTGTAAAGGTATCTACCATATACTGGCCTACGCTCGTGCTGTAGCTGTCGGTCACATCCGTGATCAGTGCACAGGTCTTCAGGCCAAGCTCATTGTATGCATAGGATCCTGCCAGATAGCCCATGTAAGAATCAATGAAGCAAAGGCGGAAGGAGTATGGATGTAACTTGCCATCCGCATCGACTGTTACCAGCTCATTGGATGCTGCCGTCGCGATAACCGGAACTTCCAGCTCATCTGCTACTGCTGCGATCGCGATGTTGCAGCTGGAGAAGTTCGTTCCTACGACTGCGGATACGCCCTCTTCCTCTACGAGCTTTTTGTAAGCGGTGACGGAGTCATCCGGTGCGCCCTTTCCATCCAGGCCAATGATCTGTACCTCTCTGCCAAGGATGCCACCATCCTCATTGATCTGCTTTGCGGTCAGCTCCATACCGTTCAGTCCCGCCTGTCCCCACAGTGCGGTATCTCCGGATAATGCACCGACATAGCCGATCTTGATCGGATTTTCGGTGTCCAGCTCCTGTGCAAATGCACCGGATACGGTCGATAAACTCAGTCCAAGTACTGCTGCAAATACTGCTACGTTCTTTTTCATAATCATCTGCTCCTCATAAGTTGTCCGTATTTTCTGTGAATTCGGTACAATTTTTTTCCTGATGTCATAGTAACATACTAGGGAATCCTTGTCCAATATTCAGAAAAAATATCCAGCTATAAGGTCAACTTATAGCTGGATCTATGCTTAATCTTCCGCCCGGATCGCCCAGCGCAGCTTCGTCGAACGCGCCCGGCTGTTCCGGATGCATTCTTCCTGTGACGGTCGGATCACGTCTTTGGCAATGTCCTGATAAATGCCTTCCCGGTAAAACTGCTGGAACGTCTTCTTCACAAGCCGGTCCTCGCCGGAGTGGAAGGTCAGAATCGCGACTCTGCCATTTGGCTTCAGCACATAGGGCAGCTTTTCCATCAGCGCATACAGTGCCTCAAACTCATGGTTCACGTCAATCCGCAATGCCTGGAACGTGCGGGCACTCGCCTTTTTCACTGCTTCTTTTCGCTCTTTTTCCGGAATCCGCACAAGCGCTGCTTCGATCACCTCATGCAGCTCCGTGGTCGTCCAGCCCGCCTTGTTTTTCCGGTTTCGCTGCAGGATCTTCTCGGCGATCTCCTCTGCATACGGCTCGTCCGAATTTTCCACAAGCATCCCGATCAGCTCTTCTTTTGAAATGCCAAGCAGGCGGTCTGACGCGCTGATGCCTTCCATCGGGTTCATGCGAAGATCCAGCGGTCCTTCTGCTTTGTAGGTAAATCCACGGTCCGGATTGTCGATCTGCATCGAGGAGACGCCAAGATCCGCGAGCACAAAATCGAATTTGCCGACTTCTGCCGCCACCTGATCGATGTTTGCAAAATTCGTCAGCTTCACCGTCAGGATCTCCGGACCGTAGCCGTATCCGGCCAGACGCTCCTTCGTCTTCTCCGACTCGATCGGGTCGACATCCAGTGCATACAGATGTCCCTCTCCTTTTAACTGCTCCAGCATTTTCCGCGTATGCCCGCCATAGCCAAGCGTCGCATCCAATCCCTGCATGCCCGGCTTTATCTGCAGAAAATCCAGAATCTCCTGCACCATGATCGAGATATGCATCCCCGCCGGGGTCCCACCTTTTCGGATGACCTTCTCGATCGTATCGCCGTATTTTTCCGGGTTCAGCTCCTTGTATTTTTCCTTATACGACCGCGGATGCGTACCGGAGTAGCGAACGCGGCGCTTATGTGGGGCCGAAGCTTCCTTTGCCGTATCTTGCGGTGGGATTTGCGCCATCGCCTGATTCTTAAGGTTATTATTTTCTGTCATGGTAGACCTCCTGTTTTATCATTCCTATAAGCTTAGCAAAAGAGTGGAACTGAAATTTCATTTACAGCGCATACAGGCTGTCTTCTGTGACCCGCACAAGTTCTGTATCCACGCAGCCACAGACAGCAAGCGTATACGCATCATGGATGGATATGCACATCAACTGTCCACTTTGCCCCGGATTCATTTTCTTCTGCGTCACCGCCTGCTCCTGAATTCTTTGACGGCTGTTCCGATATTCCCTCAGATATGCCGCACATGACACCTGATCCAGTCCACGGGAAAGCCCACGCCCATCCCGTTTCACATAGCTTTCCTTCATTGGCCAGAGCACCGAGAGCAGGTCGGCACGCTCTGTGTCATTCTGGC
>JAQXGF010000078.1 GCA_029006155.1 Lachnospiraceae bacterium | reverse complement strand
CTTCGCATTTCATGCTCTCGCAATCCTAAAACACCTCAAATCCGCTCATTTTTCTACGAAAAATGGCTACTTTTCGGTGTTTTGCGGGTCAATAAGTCATGCTTTTTCATGCAAGCATGAAACGCATGACCTTTTGACCCTAGTATCATCATCATATCACAAAACCGACAAAACATCATCAAAAGTCTTGCTCTCCCTTGTTGATCTTTTTTTTAGGATTATAAAGTGAATTTGAGCATTCTTATTTTGCATACATCAGAAAAGTTTTTTCATAAGCAAAACATCCCCCCGGGAGGCTTGTTTTACTGCTGTAATCTGTTAATATAAGGACAGCACAAATCACTGCGGTATGATCCCGCAAGAATAAGTGTTATACATGAAACTTGTGCATTACCTCCAATCAATATATTTGCACGATCAGTCAATTTCATGTAACAAATTTGAAGTCACCTTGAACAGAAAAAAGATACCTGCGGCCACAGGTATCTTTTTTCGTTCTGCTATAAATTGCTTTGCTTCTGATTTACCTGCCTGCGCAGATCATTTCCGATTGCAGTCATACACAATAACGTCACGACAAGGAAAATACCCGGAATCAGAATGATCCACCACGAACCGGTCAGCAGCGCCTTTTCTGACAAAGAGAGCATGCTGCCCCAGGAAATGATCTCCAGAGGAAGACCGATGCCCATGAAGCTTAAGGTTGACTCAGAAACGATCGCACTGCGGACATTCATCACGACCATGAACATGATCGATGATACAAAATTCGGAGCCAGATGTCGCCACAGGATGTGAAAAAATCCGCCGCCCATACAGCGGGAAGCGATCACGTACTCGCTGTTGCGGATCTGCCGGACCTCCGTACGCACAATCTTTGCAATGCTCGTCCAGCTCGTCACGCCGATTACAACGGAAATCGTCACAACGTTAGGCTTCCCGAGAATTGCCTGCAGCAAAATGACAAGCAGCAGATTGGGCACGCTGAGCAGGATTTCCGTCAGACGCATCAGCAGCGTATCCAGCCACTGCGGCGCAATACCGCTTATACCGCCGAATACAACCGCGATTGCAGTCGAAATAACCGTGGACAGCAATCCGATAAAAAGGGAAATCCGTCCGCCATACCAGATCATGGAAAAAATATCCCGTCCCATCGTATCGGTACCAAAAAGGAATTCCCTGTTTGGTGCCAGATTGTAATTCATCAGATCCATGTAAGTCGGGTCCTTGGTCATAATCACATCGCAGAACAGACAGCCGAGCAGAATCAAAAGAAGAATTGCCCAGGACAGAACCGGGTGTCCCTGGTACCATTTCTTTTTTACCGACAGGACCTCCTCTTCCGGCTTTTGAATGCCGACGATGGAAAATAAATGATTCATTCCTTCTGCCTCTGTATTTTCATGCGCAGACACATTCAGCTCCTTTAAATATTCCTGCGAACCGCCCTCATACAAATGATGTCGATATATTCTCATCGCTCCACCACCTCCGACTCTTCTGTCATCTGCTTTGCCCGGATGCGCGGATCGATCTGTTCATTTATGGCCTGCGCCAGCATATTGCAGAGAATTACAATGATACCGGATAGAACACAAAGCACCATGAGCAGGTTGTAATCTTTATACCTTGCACTCTCATAGGAAAGTGTTCCGATACCCGGATATGAAAATACGGTTTCAATAATATACGTGCCGCCAAGCACATGCGGAACGGAAATCGCCATAATGCTTAAGTAAGACGGCAGAATATTCCTCAGACAATGGCCAAAGAGAATGCTCCGCTTCCCAAGTCCCTTTGATTTTGCCAGCAGCACATAATCTGCCCGCACCTCTTCTAACAGCTTGTTCCGGATCATATAAGCGTAATACCATAAATGATTGACGACAACAATAACCATCGGCAGAATCAGATGCCGCAGACGGTCACCGATATCATTGCTCTTTCCAATGCTGTACGCTCCGCTGCTCGGCAATACACGCAGCTCTACGGCAAAGATCAGAATGAGCAGAAGGGACAGCCAGAATTCCGGAATACAGCTTGTGACCGTCCCGACTTTACACAGGATCTGATCCGGCAGACGATCCTCAAACCATGCACACAGTACCCCCAGCAGCAGCGCCAGTGTAAAGATCAGTATAAAACCAATGCCGCCAAGAATCAGCGTATTTCCAATCCGTCCTCTGATTACCTCCAGCACATCCATTTTATATTTGTAGGAAATCCCGAAATCTCCGTGCAGCGCTTCCTGCAGCCACCGCACATACTGGATGGAAATCGGGTCGTTTAGCCCAAGCTTATCCTCTGCCCACTCCCGCTCCTCGGGGCTCATCTTCTCTACCCGCTCTCCATAGTAGGAGACAAGCGGATCTCCCGGTGCCAGTCTGGATATATAAAATGTAAGGATGGACAAAATCAGCACACTTGCCATAAATACAAGAAGCTTCTTTGTGATATACCATAATTTATTCTTTTTCATAGCCTTCCTTTTCCGGCACCATGATTTCCGGCTGCCGGATCCTCCTGTTATGTAAAGCGAACATTCGCAATCCATCCCTGCAGCTCTGCTGACAGGGCCTAGCTTCGCTACTTGCTCATGAACGCAGTCGCTCCGCGCACTTGAATCGGGGGAATGCTTGTCTGCGTTCAGCTTCTCATCCTGCCTGCAGTACAAAATGTCCCGGCAGTACTTCCTTTAGCTCCCCGTCTGTTAGAAATGCCTGATCTGAAAATACCGGTATACTCCTGCTGCGCTCCAGCTCCGGATCCGGTACCGGAATTGCCGCAAGCAGCGCCTTCGTATATGGATGCAGGGGATTCTGATACAGCTCCTTACAGGGCGCGACCTCCACCAGCCGTCCATGATACATGACACCTACCCGGTCACAGAGAAATTCCACCATCGCAAGGTCATGTGCTATAAATAAAATGGAAAAGCCATGCGAGCGCTGCAGATGCCGGAACAGATTCACAATCTGTGCCTGAATCGACACATCCAGGGATGCGATCGGCTCATCCGCAATCAAAAGCTCCGGCTCCATCGTCACTGCCCGGGCAATCGCCACCCGCTGACGCTGTCCCCCGGAGAGCTCAGACGGATATTTATCCAGGCACGCCGCATCCAGTCCGACATACTGCAGCTGATACTCCGCCTCTGCCCGAAAGCTGCCGCGCTCCGGCTTTCTGTGCGCTAGCTTCATCGGCTCTGTCACAATATCGACCACCTTCATCCGCTGATTCAAACTGGAAGCCGAATCCTGGAAAATGATCTGCCTCGTCGTCCGCAGCAGCTTCCGGTTCCTGCGCACGACCACCCGATCTCCGGTATCCAGTCCCCGGTACAGGATCTTGCCGGATTGCGGGCGGTAAATATTCATCGCACAGCGGGCAACCGTAGATTTGCCGGAGCCGGATTCTCCGACCAGTCCGAAAATTTCTCCGCGGCGAATCTGAAAGGAAACGTCATCGACCGCCTTTACTGCCAGCTTCCTTGTAAGCGGAAATACCTGTGTCAGATGCTGCACATCCAAGAGAATTTCCGGCTTATTTTCCTCAGCCTTTTGCAGCTGTGTATCACCGTTTTTGTGACTCACCCATTTTTTCTGCGCAGCCTCTTCGATATGTCCCGCCCTTTCCAGCTGTTCCATTTTTTCCCTGACCTTCGCTGCCCGCGGATCCAGCAGCCACGTTGCCGCGTAATGCGTTTCACTGATCCGGAACATCGGCGGCTGCTCTTCATAATCGATCGCCAACGCCTGCGTATTTCTGCATGCAAAGGCATCTCCCTTCGGCGGATGGATGAGCGACGGCGGCATACCCGGGAGCCTGGAGAGCATTTCTTTTCCATGTGACAGCGCCGGAAGCGACCGTAGCAGTCCTTTCGTATATGGATGCTCCGGCTGATAATAAATCTCTTCTGCCGCTCCGATTTCACAGATCTTTCCCGCGTACATGACGGCAACCCGTTCTGCTGCCCTTGCCACTACGCCAAGGTCATGTGATACAAGGATCGTCGCGGTACCGAGCTTTTGCTGGATGTCACGCAGCAGATCAAGGATCTGAGCCTGTATTGTCACATCCAGTGCTGTCGTCGGCTCATCCGCGATCAGAATTGCCGGATTTGCGGCCAGTGCGATTGCCAGCACACTTCGCTGCCGCATCCCGCCGGAAAAATTCCACGGATACATACACGCCCGCTCAGCCGGCCGGTCAATTCCGACAAGCTCCATCAGCTCCAGCACACGTTTCCATACGGCATCCTTCGAGCTCTTCGGTTCGTGTATCAGGATTGCCTCCGCGATCTGTGCGCCGATCGTCATCGTCGGATTCAGCGCCGTCATCGGATCCTGAAACACCATGGCAAACAGCTTTCCGCGCAGCCTTTGCATTTCCTTTTCTGTATACTTTGATATGTCCGCTCCGTTTACAAGGATACTTCCCTCCCGGATCCGCGCAGTCGCCGGAAGCAGCTTCATAATGGTCTTGCACAGGACACTTTTTCCGCAGCCGGATTCCCCCACAAGCGCCAGCACTTCGCCCTTTCGCAAAGAAAAGCTGAC
>JAQXGF010000077.1 GCA_029006155.1 Lachnospiraceae bacterium | reverse complement strand
TTCCTTTCCGGCCTCTTTCAGAATTCTTGTCTGAAAGTCCGGTGCAAAGCCTTTTGTCGGATCTTTCAGCTGCTGCTTTGCCATAATGGAAAGCGTCAGCTCGGCCAGATAATCGCAGCCCATATACTGAATATCCGCGTTGCGGATCATATGAATCGCCGCGTCAGGGGAGTCGCCCCAGAAGCCCTGGCCTCCTCCTATCGCTACTTTTTTCATCTCAGTTCCTCCTTGCAATTGCTTTGTTTCACCCATTCCATTTCGTTTAGTACAACGTTATACTCAAATGATACAACGTTGTACTAATTTTGTCAAGAACTACTGCTGTTTTTGCATCTTAATAATTGTCTTTTATAAAGTGTTTACCGGAAGGATCACTCTGGATTCGTACCCTTTTCCGGTATAAACCACCTGTTGTGCGCACTTTGTCCGGTTCTGTACCGACCAGACACCAGGATAATTGCTGTGCACGGCATACTGTGGAAAATCTGACGAAGAGATATCCACACGGATTCTGGAATTTGGATGCATTTTCCACGCGATCGGCCACATGTTCAAATGAATTTCTTCGACAGTCCCAGGCGTGTACGTCTGACGGCTGGCTGCCCCGTTCCGATAGGCAAGCGTCGTGATCATGCTCCGGATGTTCACCGTGCGTCCATCTTCGAACTCTTCCATGATCTTGGCGGTAAATGCAGTGTCCTCCGCATCCGAGCTGACATACAGAATAACTTCTATACAGCCCGCCAGTTCTAGCGGCTGTTCATACGACTGTGAACGAAAGCTCAGGACATCCGGGCGGTATCCGCACTCTGGCTGCCAGAGACTTCCGATCTCTCTTTTTGATTTAAAACAGGACTCTGTTCCATGCGACATGACTGGATCTTCCGGATCATATGTATACGTCGCCTTTGCCGCTTCTTGTGGCTCCTGCGTCAAAGCTGCCGCTCCATTGGTAAACGGATTCGCGTCCAAATACAGGTGCTCCATCTGATCCTTTTCCGGCAAATCCCCCGCGGTAATCCATCGGTCTGCTCCCACTACATAGAGCTGACACTGTCGCCTTGGAAGCTGTTCTTTTTTTAATGTTTCTGTGAACCACTGATACACAGACGAGACGCTGTCATCCACAAGATGCTCCGTACTCTGCCCATCCAGCGCATAGTCATACTCATGACGCCATGGGCCAAGCTGCAGTGTGCTGTGTTCCCTGGACTGCGTTGACAGGCTCTCCCAGGTCACTACTGCGCTGCCAAGGTGATGATCATACCAGCCATCCCGAATAAATACCGGAATCTTCAGCCGTCCCGGAATCTCCTGCATCATCTTCCAGAAACCAGCCTGCGACCAGTATGCACTGTCACGGTCTGTATTGCCGATCCAGTCGCGGTACCACGGAAGCTTTACGCCCCACAGTGCTTCATCGACCTCCATCTGAGGACGGTAACGGCATGATTCCAGATAATCTGCGTCTACTTTTTTCCCTGCATTGGTCATCGACCACCAGGTAAAAATATCCTGCCGGAACAGCCCATCCTGATAGACCGACGTATAACGGTCTGTTCCATAGACGCCCAGATACATACTCTTTACTTTTTCCGGGACAGCATCCGCCATACACCATCCGGTCGATGCCAGGTAGGAATTGCCCCAATAGCCGATGTTTTTTACTTCCGGTCGATCCGAAAGATACTGCATCAACCCCAGTCCGTCCTGCCGCTCCCAGGTATTCGGTTCCCAGTTTCCGCCGGAACCGTTCGTTCCCCGGCACCACTGCACGACAAACCCAAAACCGCGCTTTGCATACTCCTCACCATAGACCCGGAATTCTGCCTCCTGATGCGGATAACAGCTTCGCGTCACGATGACCGGAACCGGTTCCTTTGCCTCTGGGAACCAGCCACACGTCCGCAGTTTTGCCCCCTCAGCCGGAAGCATAAATTCTTCCGACCAGAACCGGTACATCTTATCTTCTGCCGGAAGCTGTGCAAACAGCCTCCGGATCGCGTCGGTTCTCTCTCGTTCACTCTTCATCGCATTTCCTCAGCTCAGATAATCGGCAACCGGATATAAGAATCCGCCTCACCGCCAAAATATACGGTCTCCTGTGCCTTACGTACCTTTTCCTGCTTTGCCCAGCAGCCTGCATAGTTGCTGTGTACGCTATACTGCGGGAAATCGGAAGATGTCAGATCGATCCGAATCCGGGAGCCTTTCTGGATTTTCCATGCAAGATCCCACGTATCAATAGTGATCGTAACTTTCTCTCCCGGCGTATATGTCTGGCGTTCATCGCTCTGATTGCGGTAGCCAAGCGTCGTGATACCGGTCCGCATATTGTATGCTTTTCCGTCTGCAGTCACTTCCATGATCTTTGCAACGAATGCAGTATCATCCACATCTGTTGATACGGTAAGTTTTACCTGCATCTTTCCAACGACAGTAACGTCTTCTTCAAATGGCTCTGAAATACAGCTGATAACATCTGCTCGATAGTTCGGCTCCGGCTGCAGCAGGCTTCCCTGCTCCTCCTTCGTCACAAGCAGAGATTCTGCACCGTGCGTCATCACCGGATGCTCCGGATCAAAGGTCCAGGTCAGTACACCTTCCCCGGCTTCCTTTTCTTTTCCAAGCGTATAGATACCGTCTTTCTTTTCTCCGATATATAGGTTCAGTTCCTTCTGATTTTCAATTTCAAAATTCTTTCTGGTATACCAGCTGTCATCCCCGATGACATAATAGTCAATCTGCGATTCTGGCTCTTTCTTCTCTACGAGGAAATCCCAGAACCAAGAAAAGGTCCGCAGGATATCATCATTTTCAAAATGTGTGCCTTCTTTATCCTGAAGCTTTACATGGAATCCATGCTCCCATGCCCCGATCAGGAACCGGCTCTTTGCTTTACACTCATCCGAAAGCGATTTGTATGTCTCGATCGCAGAAGCAAGATGATGATCATACCAGCCCTCTCCGACATACAACGGTACTTTTACGCGCGACGGAATCTCTTTTAACAAATTCCAGAATCCGGTATTCCAGTACGGATCACTGCGGTCTGTGCTCGTGATCCACTGGCGATACCACGGGATCTTCTTTCCCCACAGTTTTTCATCCACCTCTACCTGCGGATGGTACATACAGGACTCCAGATAATCGGCTGTGACCGGATATCCGGCATTTTCCATCGTCCATGCCGTCAGCACATCGTGCCGGAACATGCCATCCTGAAATGCGGATACAAAGCGCTGCGCCCCGTAATGGGTCAGATACATGGTCTTTACCTTTTCCGGCAGAATATCGGCGATCAGCCATCCAGTCAGAGACAAGTAGGAGCATCCGGTATATCCGGTATCACCTACCCATTCCTGAGCACAGATCCAGTCAATGGTCTTCTTGCCATCCGGCCGTTCGTTCACGTTCGGCTCCCATTCACCCTCAGAGCCTCCTGTACCACGGCAATACTGATAAATATAGTTAAAACCTCTGCTACAATATTCCTCTGCGGTCGCCCGATACAAATAATCATTCTGCGGATAGCAGGTCCGCACAACGATCGTCGGCACTGCCCCTTCCCGGTTCGGACGGTAAATGATCGTGCGGAGCTTTACGCCGTCATCCATTTCCAGCATCTCCTCATAGCAGGAAACTTCATATGTCGGCTTCTGCTCACACTTTGCAAATTCATCTCTGACTCTTTGCAGCTCCAGCTGCTCTTCCGGTGTCAACACGTCTCATCACCTGATCCTTTCACTGAAACTTTGTGCAGGCTACAAAATGTCCCGGCTCCACTTCCTTCAGCGGAATATCTTTTCCTCTGCAGGCTTCGGTCGCATATGGACAGCGGTTTGCAAAACGGCAACCCGGCTTCGGCTCGATCGGGCTGGTCAGCTCTCCCTTCATGACTTCGGTGGAAAGCTTCTTTCCGGTCAGGCTCGGGATCGGAACCGCATCGAGCAGTCCTTTCGTATATGGATGCAGCGGATTTTTAAACAGATCACCGGTCTTTGCATACTCCACACACTGTCCCAGATACATAACGACAATCTCATGGCTGATATGCTTTACTACGCTCAGGTCATGCGTAATAAAAATATAGGTCAGGCCCTTTTCATCCTGCAGATCCATCAGCAGGTTCAGTACCTGTGCCTGAATGGATACGTCCAGTGCAGATACCGGCTCGTCACATACGATGAATTCCGGATTCATAGCCAACGCGCGTCCAATACCGATTCTCTGTCTGCGGCCGCCGTCCAGCTCATGCGAATAACTCTCCGCATAGCGCTCTGCCAGTCCGACCGTCTTCATGATCTCACGTACCCGCTCTTCATACTCTGCTTTATTTTTGCATACCTTAAAGTTCTTCAGCGGCTCTCCGATCAGATCCTTTACATTTTTTCTCGGATCCAGTGAGGCCGATGGATCCTGGAAAATCATCTGCATCTTTTTGCGGACTTCCGTCAGCTGTTTGCCCTGATAATTCGTGATATCCTTGCCGTCATAAATGATCTGGCCTCCGGTCGGCTCATGCAGATGCAGCAGCACCCGTCCCAGCGTGGACTTTCCGCACCCGGACTCACCTACCACGCCAAGTGTCGTTCCCTTTTTAATTTTAAAATTAATTCCGTCTACAGCATGCAGCATACCTTTGGACGTTTTAAAATATTTTTTCAGATCTTTTACTTCAATTAATACTTTATCTTCCATATTCCACTCCTCTGGTATCTTCAGGCATTCTTCTGAAACAGATTGCACTTAATCAGATGTCCCGGCTCTACTTCCACCATACACGGTGCCTTTTTGCAGCGATCCGTCGCATGCTTGCATCGGTCTGCAAAACGGCAACCCTCAATTTTTACCGTCGGATCCGGAATCATTCCCTCGATCGTCTCCAGCCGGTGCGTATCCGAATCCAGCTTCGGGATCGCATTAAACAGTCCCTGTGTATACGGATGCAGATATTTACCATCAAAAATGTGCTCTGCACTTCCGATCTCCACGACCTCGCCGGAATACATGACTGCTACTTTCTCACACGTCTGCGCCACAACACCCAGATCATGTGTTACCAGAATCATCGCCGTATTCAGACGCTTCTGAAGATCATTGATCAGTCCGAGCATCTGAGCCTGAATCGTTACATCCAGCGCCGTCGTCGGCTCGTCGGCCAAGATCAGCTTCGGCTCACAGACAAGTGCAATCGCGATGACAATTCTCTGCTTCATACCACCCGAAAATTCATGTGGATATTCATTTTTACGGTTTGCCGGGATACCAACCATCTCCATCATATTGTCAACGGCTTTTTCCAGCTCTGCCTTACTCATATTCTTATTATGAATTTTCAATACTTCCTTGATCTGGTCGCCCACGGTCATGACAGGATTCAGGCTGGACATCGGATCCTGGAAAATCATGGATACCGTATTTCCGCGCAGATCCCGGATCTTCTCCTCCGGAAGATTCAGCATATCATGGCCATCCAGTATGATCTTTCCGTCTGTGATCTCACCGATGCCCTCCGGCAGCAGCCGCATGATACTTAAGCAGGTCGTCGTCTTTCCTGCTCCGGTCTCTCCTACCAGACCGAGGGTTTCACCATAATTCAGAGATAAGCTGAGCCCGTTGACTGCATATACCGTCGCAATTTCTGTATTATATTCAACGCTGAGATTCTCGATCTCAAGTAATTTTTCTGCCATATTGCTTATCCTTTCTATGCATTTACTGTCTTCACAGCTCTTGCTTTTTTCTTTTTCTTCTTTCCGAGTGTTCCACGAAGTTTCGGATCCATCGCATCACGGAGCGCATCACCTACCATGTTGAAGCAAAGTACAACGATCATGATAAACAGTCCCGGTGCAATCGCAATAACCGGATTCGAACTCATATACTTATATCCGTCGTTTACCATGCTGCCCCAGCTCGCAGTCGGCGGATTGATTCCCATGCCGAGGAAGGAAAGTGCTGCTTCATTCAGAATCGCATTACCAAGGTTCATCGTCATCAAAACAATATTTGAAGAGATACAGTTTGGAAGGATGTGTTTCAGTGTATTCACAAATTTTGATGCGCCACAGAGCGTACCGGCCGTAATGTAATCCATCTCGCGGACGGTAAGTACCTGACCTCTCGTTACACGCGCATAGCTCGGAATCATACTGATACCAATCGCCAGACAGATATTTCCAAGTCCTTTACCAAAAATACTTCCGAGAAACAATGCCATAATAATCATTGGAACTGACATCATCGCATCCATAATTCTCATAATAACTGCATCAATAATTCCACCTGCCATACCGGCTATCAGTCCGAGTACCATACCGATGCCGCCTGCAATTAATACGGATACCAGACCTACTACGAAGGAAATCCGACCTCCATAAATAATACGGGTCAGCAGATCACGGCCCATCGAGTCTGTTCCCAGAGGGTGTGTAAGACTCACGCCCTGCAGCATGGATGTCAGATCCTGCTTGTATGGATCATATACCGTAATCAGCGGCGCGAAGATTGCCGCCAGAATCAGTACCGCCAGTACGATCAGACAGAAAACAACCGATTTTCTGGCAAACAGTACTTTGACTATACGGGAGTTTTTAATTTCTTTTAACTTCTTTTTCATTTCTTTCTCCTTTTCGTACTGTTTGAATTAGTCATTTCGAATTCTCGGGTCAATAATGCCATAGAGAATATCTACCACAAGGTTACAAAGTGCTACTGCAATCGCAATGACGAGAACACCGTTCTCTACTACCATGAAATCACGACCTTTGATCGCTGTGATCATCAGATTGCCAAGTCCGGGTACGACGAAGATGCTCTCTACAAGAACTGTTCCGCCAATCATACCGCCAAGTGTTGTTCCCATTACGGTGATGATTGGAATTAATGCGTTTCTCAGCTGATGCTTAAAAGTAATCGCCTTCTGACCAAGTCCTTTCGCCCGTGCCGTCGTGACATAATCCTGACGGATGACCTCCAGCATGGAAGAACGTGTCTGTCTCGTAAAGGTTGCCAGCGGATTCATCGCCAGTACAATCATCGGCAGCACCATATGAGAAATGTACTGGCCCGGGCTATCCTTAAACGCTACAAATCCGGAGGTCGGAAGTACGCCAAGCTTCAGTGCAAAAAACATAATCAGCAGCATTCCAAACCAGAACATCGGCATGGACATACCAATGTTAGCAAATACAGAAATCGCACTGTCCAGTCTGCTTCCGCGCTTCTTTGCTGCGAGAATACCGAGTACGATTCCAAGTACCACCGCCAAAATAAAGGCCGGAATTACAATCGAAATAGTAATGCCAAGACGCTGGAACAGGATACCTGAAATTTCCGCCTGATAGGCAACGGAACGTCCCATCTGACCGTGAAACAGACCGAGAATCCATTTCCCATACTGTACCAGAACCGGTTTGTCATAACCAAACAGTTCAGTGTAATATGCTACCTGCTCTTCTGTTGCATTAGAACCAAGGAAATTCACGATCGGATCTCCGGGTACCAGCTGCATCAGAAGGAATACAAGCAATGTTACAATAAAAACAACGATGATCGACTGTACGATACGCTTTCCGATCATTTTAAGTATCTTTTTATTCACGCGTAAACCTCCAATTTCCAAATGTGGAGGCAGCCGACCTGCGGCGCCTCCACACTGATTCACTGTCTCCCGCCGTCTGCTGATGACGGCTTTTTATTACTCTGTCACGTAAGCGTAAGCTTATTTATCCAGCCAGCAGTTCTCTACATTCCATGTGCCGACATGAACAACGCTTCTGTTGTCATCCTTTACATAGCTGTACTTAAGAATCGGCTCAGCCTGTGCATACAGCGGCTGTCCAAACAGAGCAGAACCGTTATCTGCATCATAGATCAGCTCCTGCATCTCATACTCAAGCTGAATCTTTTCTTCTTCTGTTGCTGCAGTACGGATTTTCTCAAGAAGCTCCATGTGATCGTCCGGATGCTGAATGCCCTTTGCATAGAACGCGCCGTTTGTATCCAGATGACGGCCCATGTACAGTCCAAGATCCGGTGCGATGGATGCAAAGTGACCCATGATACCATGCCATGTACCAGTCTGGTACAGATTTACCTGTGCGGACTCATCTACGAGATCTACGGTACAACGGATGCCTACCTCTGTCAGCATGTTTGCTGCTGCGGTAAAGTAGTCCTTGTTTCCCGCATCAGTCGTAAGAGTGGTATCAAATCCATCCGGATAGCCAGCCTGTGCGAGGAGCTCTCTTGCTTTGTCCGGATCATAAGTGATCGCATTGAGGTTCTCATCATACGTCGGAGCGCCCGGTGCTGCCCACTGATTCAGAACAGTCAGATATCCATAACCAAATGCATCGCTGAGTGCCTGTGTATCAATTGCATAGCACATTGCGCGGCGAACTACCGGATCCTGGAACGGTCCCTCTTCTGCAGAGTTAGGAATCAGTCCGGTAGATACAAGACCCTGACCGGATACGTTTCTCTCCATCTCATACAGATCAGAGGAAATCAGGTCATTTGCAACGGTCAGATTGTTCATCAGAATGATGTCATACTCACCAGCCTGGAATGCAGATGCTCTGGTCGTCGGCTCGTCTACAATGTATATCTCAACACCATCCAGATACGGCTTTCCTTCTTGCCAGTAATTTTCATTTTTGGTATACTTTACAGATACGCCCGGATTGAACTCGCTTACCTGGAATGCACCAGTACCGCAGGAAGAATTTCTCAGGGAATCTACATCCTCAAGTGCAGCCGGAGACATATAGTATACAAAGAATCCAACAGACTCCAGTGTGGAAGAATTCCAGCTGTTCAGGATCATCTTTACGTTATAGTCGTCAATAACTTCTACGGAAGCAACATTCGCAGTCTCATTTCTGGAGCACTTCTGGTACTCTTCGATGTTGACCTTTAC
>JAQXGF010000076.1 GCA_029006155.1 Lachnospiraceae bacterium | reverse complement strand
GGGGCTGTCACTGAAAGAGGCGGAGGAGATGAGCATGGATACGATCGAGATGCTCGGACTCTCGGAGCGGATTCACCACAAGCCGCGTGAACTCTCCGGAGGACAGCAGCAGCGAGTGGCGATCGCGCGGGCGCTTGTCGGGGAGCCGGCTCTGCTGCTCGCTGACGAGCCGACCGGTGCACTCGATCAGGCGAGCGGAAAAGAGGTGCTCAGGCTGTTTCACCGGCTGCACGAGATGGGGAACACAATCGTCATGATCACGCACGATCTTTCCGTGGCACAGAATGCAAAGCGGATCGTGAAGATCATAGATGGAGAGCTGCGTGAGATGAATTGAACTGATTTACACAGTTGCAGGCGAAGTGCAGGAAATACATCATAAAACAGTACTGAGCACGTGAGAATGCTCAAAAACGGACATGATAAAAAATCTCACAAAATATGGTGAAAATCCAGAAATACAAGGAAAATGCGCATGCTCAAAATTGAGCACGTAGTGAAATTGACATAAATTGGGCAATTTTGTCGGGGGATCTTAGATATATTTACTTGACTTCCGTGCTCGGTGATGGTATTCTAGGCGTAGAAAACCGAGTTTGGTATACAGGTGTCTGCGTAAAAGGGCAGATGAAAAGGGAAACAGGTGAGATTCCTGTACAAGGCCGTTGCTGTGATGGTGTAGCAGTGCTTAAAGGCTCATTAGGACGATAATGATAAAAAAGACGTCCTGAGAAGAGGAGCAGCTGCGTTTGATGCCAGAGTCAGAAGACCTGCCTGTATATAACGCACGTGATAGCTCCCCGGAACCGGGAGTGTGCAATGCAGCTGTAATGCAGCTGCCGCCTGCAGGAACGATTCCACTTGACGTGGATAGTCCGATATTATGTGTGCTCACAAGACGGCGATCTCAGTATTACCTCTCTAACTTTTTGATGCGCACAGGTCGGGACCTGCCAGTTCAATTTGCGTGCATCGTATGAAGCACTGACATGTGACCCATTGTCAGCCGGAGCACCTGATTGAACGTCAGGTGCTTTTGTTTTCGAGTTTCGCGCAGTCCCAGCAGATGATCGATTGCGGCGGCTTTTGAGCCGTGGCCGTAAGATGAGATGCGGATTGTCGGAGCGTCCGTCTTCCACATACCTGAAGCCGCAGAATATGCGGCTGAATTGCGTGTTGGGGAAGTCTGTGATACGGAGTGTAAGTGTCCGTGTGACAAGGACAGATGGGAGGCGATGAGATGTACCGTGTTGAGGTACAGGTGCAGACCCTGCGTGTTTCTGAGTGGATTTCACGCTATTGCCAGCCGGAACGGTTCGTTCCACTGTGCAGTGCATGTCCGCAGTACGGAAAGAACTGGGCCTGTCCACCGGAAATGCCGCGGGTGCAGGAGTTTGCAAAGCCCTATGCGTATGTACAGGTGATCGGCCTGAAGGTTCTCTATGATGAGGATGTCCGGGCAGAAGCGATGACCTCACAGGAGCGCACGGAGGAGCTGCGACAGGCGACCTACGGAGCGGCAAAGAAGCAGATGCTACAGGCACTGCTTGCCCTGGAGGAGGAGTTTCCGGGATCCATGACGATCATGGCCGGAGGCTGTGAGCTGTGTAAGCAGTGTACCAGGGCAGAAGGGAAGCCGTGCAGGCATCCCAGGGAGATGCGTTATTCCTACTCGGGACTCGGATTTGATCTGGGCCGTATTGCCGAGGAAGTTCTCGGAATGCCACTTCTGTGGCAGAATCAGGGCTTACCGGCATATAATGTAGCGATTGCATCCTTCCTACATAATTAATGAAAAATTTTCAGGAAAGGAGCACTTATGGAACAGTTTGGATTAAAGACCAGAATTATCATGGGTGATGGTCTGGATTCCCTCACGGCCGGCATGAAAAAAGCGTTTGTTGTTACGGACAGCTTTATGGCAAAGAGCGGAAAAGTGTCTTATGTGACAGACAAGCTGGACAGAGCAGGTGTGGAATGGCAGGTCTTTTCCGACATAGCCGGTGAGCCGGATATCGGAATGGTCACTGCCGGTACAGCACAGATTACGGAGTTTAATCCGGATACGGTGATCTGCCTCGGTGGAGGAGCTGCTATCGACGCGGCAAAGGCCATTGTATTTATTGCAAAGAAGACGGGCAATACGAACAAGGATATCGAGTTTGTTGCGATCCCGACGACGAGCGGCACCGGCTCAGAAGTCAGCCGTTTTGCAGTCATCACAGACAAGACAAAGGGTATCAAGTACCCGCTGATTGATGACAGCCTGCTTCCGGATGTGGCAGTGCTGGATGCACAGCTCGTAATGAGTGCACCGCCTTCTGTGACGGCAGATACCGGAATCGATGTATTTACCCATGCAGTGGAGGCGTTTGTATCCACAGGCAGAAATGATTTCTCAGATGCCTGCGCAGAGAAGGCGATCAAGCTGGTAAATCATTATCTCATGGCGGTATACAAGAACCCGAACGATGAGAAGGCACGTCAGGGCATGCACAACGCATCCTGCCTGGCGGGCGTTGCATTTTCAAATGCAGGTCTTGGCCTGAATCACGGCATGGCACATGCGATGGGAGGAAAATTCCACATCCCGCACGGAAGAGCAAATGGTATTCTTCTTCCGTATGTCATGAGCTTCAACGCAGGCTGCGCAGAGCAGCTCACACCGACGGCAAAGCGTTATGCACAGATCTCCAGACTGCTTCGTCTGGATACGAGCAGCGTTCGCCAGAGCGCGCTGAACATGATCCGGACCGCACGTACCTTCATCAAGAAGATGAACATGCCGTGCACGATCGAGGCAGCGGGTGTGACAAAGGAACAGTTCGAGGCGGAGCTCGACGAGATGGCAGCAGCAGCGCTTGCGGATCGCTGCACTGCGACGAATCCTCAGCCGGTAACGGTCGAGGACATCAAGGAAATTTACCGCAAGGCTTTTATAGGTAAGCTTCCGTAAATGGAGGGCCTGAATGTCAGAATTTGAAGGAAAAGAGCGAATTATACAGGAGTTCGTTCCAGGTAAGCAGGTGACATTGGCACATGTCATCGCCAGTCCGGATAAGGATCTGTATGGGAAGCTCGGACTGATCGACGCAGAGGGAGCCATTGGTATCATGACGATCACACCAAGTGAGGGAGCCATGATTGCCGCTGATATCGCGAGTAAGTCTGCGGATATCAAGGTCGGTTTTGTAGACCGATTCAATGGATCACTCGTCATTACCGGAGATGTCGCAGCCGTAGAGGTGGCGATCCGGGACGTGATGGCCGTGCTCTGTGACCGGATGGGATTTGCAAAAGCTCCGGTGACGAAGACATGAGCAGTCAGGCAGGTAGCGAAGAGAAGAAAAAGCGCATCATTCTCATTGGTCGGTCGACCGCCGGGAAGACGACCTTATGCCAGCGGATCAATAACGAAGAGCTTCATTACTACAAAACACAGACCGTGCAGGTGATCAATAAAAATATGATTGACACACCGGGGGAGTATCTGGAGCGAAGAGGATTCCGTGGTGCGCTGATTGTGACTTCCGCAGATGCGGATATTATCCTCATGGTGCAGGATGCAACCGAGGGAGGAACGATGTTTCCACCGCTGTTTTGCAGTATGTTCGCGGGGAAGCCGTGCGTGGGAATTGTCACGAAGGCGGATCTGGCAGATGAAGAACAGATTGAATGCGCAAAGAAGTATTTGAAGGATGCCGGGGCCGGCAAGCTCTATGTGACCAGTGCGGTGACAGGAGATGGAGTGGAACAGCTGGTCAAGGATCTGCACATCCTGTAATCAGACGCATGACCCTATGCCATAGGGACATGTGAGGTCAGCCTGCTATGCGGAGGCAGACGTCCTGTGTAAAAGCAAAGCCAGCAAAGACTGTGCTAAAAACCACCAGGAGGCTGGAATGAGACAGGAAATTAAAAGTATTGGTATCGACATCGGTACCTCAACTACCCAGCTGGTATTCAGCCGGATTGTCGTGGAAAATGTAGCGGGCAGCTATAATGTCCCGCGGGTATCGATTGTCGAGAAGGAAGTCATTTACCGCAGTAAGATTTATTTTACACCGCTTCGCTCCGCGACGGAGATTGACGCAGATGCGGTAAAGAAGATTGTAAAAGATGAGTATGCAGCTGCCGGTATGACGCCGGCGGATCTCTCGACCGGAGCAGTCATCATCACCGGTGAGACAGCCCGGAAGCAGAATGCAAATGAGGTGCTCGCAGCACTCTCTGATTTTGCTGGAGATTTCGTAGTGGCGACGGCCGGACCGGATCTGGAGTCGGTACTGGCAGCCAGAGGTGCAGGTACGGATGTTATTTCCGAGGAGCACCGCACTGCAGTTGCGAATCTTGACATCGGAGGCGGCACGACGAATATCGCCATTTACCAGAAGGGCACGCTTCGCGGCGTCTGCTGTCTGGATATCGGCGGTCGTCTGATCAAGATCGTAGACGGGAAGATTTCGTACATCTTCCACAAGACAAAGAAGCTTGCCGCAGATCACGGGATCTCGATTGAGGTCGGTGAGCGCGCGGACGAGGCAAAGCTCTATAAGATCTGCTGCCTGATGGCAGATGAGCTTGCCAAATCGCTTCATCTGCTTCCGGCAGATGATGCACATAAGGCATTGTACACGAATGATGGCGCGATGCTCCCGCAGGAGCCTAAACTGCTCGCCGTGACGTATTCCGGCGGTGTGGCCGACTGTATCTATAATGCCGAGGATGCTGATCCGTTCCGATACGGCGACATCGGCGTATTGCTTGGCAAGGCAGTACGCGCACAGAAAGAGCTTTCCGGACTGACCCTGTATCAGGCGAAGGAGACGATCCGCGCCACGGTAGTAGGAGCCGGAACGCATGCCACAGATGTCAGCGGAAGTACGATCCGTTACGACAAAAGCTATCTTCCGATTAAGAACATTCCGGTCCTGAAGGTATCTGCTGTGGACGAGGAAGATCTTAATACATTTGAGGAGGCGATCAGAAGTCAGCTCCCGATGTTCCGTTCCGAAGGAAAGCTGGAACATGTAGCGATTGCCTTTTTGGGAAAGAAACGTACCAGTTTCAAAGAAATTCAGGATCTGGCAGACGTTATCATAAAAGGAGCCAAGGAGGTGATTGAGAGTCCGTATCCGCTGATTGTCGTTGTGGAGAACGATATCGGAAAAGTGCTCGGAAATGCGCTCAATGTCAAGCTGCATAATGAGAAACCGGTAATTTGTATCGATCGGATCCACACGTCGAGCGGAGACTATCTCGACATCGGAGAGCCACTTGTCGGAGGACAGGTACTTCCGGTTGTCAACAAAACGTTGGTGTTTAATACATAGAAAGAGGTGATATTGAATGATTTTAAAGACAAAGCTGTTCGGCCATGTATATGAATTCAAATCAGTAAGAGAAGTAATGGCTAAGGCAAACGAAGAAAAATCAGGCGATAAACTGGCAGGTATCGCAGCTGAAACTGCTGAGGAAAGAGTAGCAGCAAAATATGTTCTTTCAAATCTGACGCTGAATGATCTGAGAAACAATCCGGCGGTTCCGTATGAAGAGGATGAGGTAACCAGAATCATTCAGGATGATGTAAATGAGCAGATCTTCAATACCATGAAGAACTGGACCGTAGCAGAGTTCCGTGAGTGGCTGCTTGACGAGAGCACAACCGGTGAGATGATCCGCCGTGCTTCCAAGGGTATCACATCCGAGATTGTTGCAGGTGTCTGCAAACTCATGAGCAACCTGGACCTGATCTACGCAGCAAAGAAGATGCGCGTATCCGCACATTGTAATACAACGATCGGCCTTCCGGGAACATTCTCTTCCCGTTTGCAGCCGAACCACACGACCGACGACCCGAAGGGTATCATCGCTTCCGTTATGGAAGGTCTTTCCCTTGGCTGTGGCGACGCAGTTATCGGCCTGAACCCGGTAGACGACTCTGTAGAGAGCGTTGCACGTATCCTGAAGATGTTCGACGAGTTCAAGAACAAGTGGGAAGTTCCGACACAGATCTGTGTACTGGCACACGTTACCACGCAGACCGAGGCAGCTCAGCGTTTCGGCGCTCCGCTTGACCTGATGTTCCAGTCCATCGCCGGTTCCCAGAAGGGTAATGAAGCATTCGGACTGACCGCAGCAATGCTGGAGGAAGGCCGTCAGACGATGCTGACCAATTCCACCGCTACCGGCCCGAACGTTATGTACTTCGAGACTGGTCAGGGATCTGAGCTTTCATCCGAAGCACACAACGGATGGGACCAGGTTACCATGGAGGCTAGATGCTATGGCTTCGCTAAGCGTTTCCAGCCGTTCCTTGTAAATACCGTAGTAGGATTCATCGGACCGGAGTATCTGTACGATTCCAAGCAGGTTACCCGTGCAGGTCTTGAGGACCACTTCATGGGCAAGCTCACCGGTATCCCGATGGGATGTGACGCATGCTACACGAACCACATGAAGGCAGACCAGAACGACATCGAGAACCTGGCAACGCTGCTTGTAGCTGCAGGCTGCAACTACATCATGGGCGTTCCGGAAGGCGATGACTGTATGCTGATGTATCAGTGTACCGGATTCCATGAGGCAGCAGCTCTCCGTGAGGTATTTGGTCTTCGTCCGATCAAGGAGTTCGACCAGTGGCTCGAGAAGATGGGCTTCTCAGAGAATGGTAAACTGACCAAGCTTGCAGGCGATGCGTCTGTATTCATGAGATAAGGAAGGAGGGGACAGTTCCATGGAAGCAAAGGATTTAAAAGCAATTATCGAGCAGGTATTACAGGAAATGAATGTTTCCTCAGACGAAAAGACAACGGCTGCAGTAGCAGCAGCGGCAGAAGCAGCAGCTCCGAAGGCAGCAGCATCTGAGGGCATCAGCCTGAAGATCCCGAAGAAGGGTGTAGAGCTGGAGCCTTCCGTAATCGAGGATGGCTGCCTGCAGGATATCACAGAGATCGATATCCGGAAGCAGTATCTCGTAGAGAATCCGGTAAACGGAGAAGCATATGCAGAGCAGAAGATGCTCGCTCCGTGCCGTCTTGGTATCGGTAAAGCCGGCGCAAGATATAAGACACTTCCGCAGCTTGAGTTCCGTGCAGCACACTCTGCAGCACAGGACGCAGTCTTCAACGATGTAGACGAAGAGTTCGTAAAAGATCAGGGCCTGTTCATCGTACAGACACAGTGCGACAGCAAGGATACGTACCTGACCCGTCCGGACCTTGGACGTAAGCTCTCTCCGGAAGCAGTTGAGACGATCAAAGAGAAATGCAAAAAGAACCCGACCGTACAGATCTACGTTGCAGACGGACTTTCTTCCGCAGCAGTAGCAGCGAACATCGGCGACCTTCTCCCGGCGATCCTGCAGGGACTTGACAGCTACAAGATCGACTACGGCACACCGTTCTTCGTAAAATACGGCCGTGTAGCAGTCGAGGATGAGATCTGTGAGCTGACAGGCGCAGACGTTGTTTGCACCCTGATCGGTGAGAGACCGGGTCTGATTACCGCAACCTCCATGTCCGCATACATTGCTTACAAGGCTACCGTTGGTATGCCGGAGGCAAGACGTACCGTACTTTCCAACATCCACAGCGCAGGAACCGTTCCGGCAGAGGCTGGCGCACACATCGCTGAGATCATCAAGATCATGCTTGAGCGCAAAGTCAGCGGAACTGAGCTGAAGCTTTAATTCACTTAAAAGTTAAAAGGAGGTTTTTATCATGAAAAGAGATCCGTTACCGGCACATGTCCTTGCGACCCGTTTGATCCCGAATGTATCTGCAGATATGGCAAAGCAGCTGAATCTGAAGCCGGAGCACAAGTCCCTGGCTCTGATCACCGCTGACTGCGATGATGTTACCTATACCGCACTCGATGAGGCTACCAAGAAAGCTGACTGTGAAGTCGTTTATGCAAAGAGCTTCTACGGTGGAGCAGCAAACGCAAACACAAAGCTCGCTGGTGAGATCATCGGTATCCTGGCAGCTCCGAACCCGGCTGAAGCAAAGGCTGGTCTTGAGGCAGCTGTTGATATGATCGAGAACGTTTGCCACTTCGTTTCTGCAAACGAAGATGACACAATCTGCTACTATGCACACTGCATTTCCAGAACCGGTTCTTACCTGTCTGAGGGCTGCGGCATCAAGGAAGGCGAGGCTATCGCATACCTGATCGCACCGCCGCTTGAGGCAATGTTCGGTGTCGATGCTGCACTGAAGGCAGCAGACGTAAAATGCTGTGTACTGTATGCTCCGCCTTCAGAGACCAACTTTGGTGGCGCACTTCTGACCGGTAGCCAGAGTGCCTGCAAGGCTGCATGCGATGCATTCGCATATGCAGTAGAGGCTGTTGCTGATCGTCCGATCGAGTAAGCTTCGGAGAATATAACGGAGGCTTTATAGTATGAACGCATTAGGCATGATTGAAACACATGGCCTGGTAGCCGCCATCGAGGCGGCGGATGCCATGGTAAAGGCAGCAAACGTCAGCCTGACCCGCAAAGAAGAGGTCGGCGGCGGCCTGGTGACAGTCATGGTTCGCGGCGACGTGGGAGCTGTGAAAGCAGCGACTGATGCAGGAGCGGCGGCAGCGGAACGGGTCGGGGAGCTGATTTCCGTCCATGTGATCCCGAGACCACATGAGGAATTGGAATCGATCCTGACAGATCCGGACCCGGGCGCAGCTCCAGAAGCCCCCGAAGATGATTCTGACGCGGAGGAAGAGAAGCCCGCACAGGCAGAGCAGACAGCAGACGACCCGGAAGAGCCGGAAGCAGAAGCGATAGCGGAAGCAGACGGAGATGGCGAGAAGGCTGAAATACTGCCGGAGGATGAGGCGTCAGAGGAAGCAGAGCGGACAGATCCGGAAGTTCCGGAGGAGACAGAAGTAGTCGAGCCGGAAGAGGCAGAAACAGAGGAAGCGCAGCCGGAGGAGCCGGAAGTAACTACGGCCGCTGCACCGGGAAAAGCCCCGGTCAAAGTTTATAAACCTGGCTTTCTTTCCTCCATGTCCGTTGTAAAGCTTCGGGAGCTTGCACGGAAGCTTGGAGTGGATAACATGACGAAATCAGATATCCGCTTCGCGAAGAAGCAGGAGCTTATAGAAAAGATCCTGGATTTTCAGACGCGACAGTGACAGACAACAGGTAATACCAAGTAATAAATAGAAACAAATCAGAACAGGAGAACAGGCCATTATGAAATTGATAGACAAAGATCTAATGTCCATGCAGGAAGTTCGTGAGCTGGTAGAATCTGCCAAAGAAGCTCAGAGAGAACTTGCACGTATGGATCAGGCTCAGGTCGATCGAATCGTCAAGTCAATCGCAGATGCAGGCGTAAGAAACGCAAAGCGTCTTGCGCAGATGGCACAGGAAGACACCGGATTCGGTGTCGTCAGCGATAAGGTCGTAAAGAACGTATTCGCGAGCCGTGGCGTCTATGAGCATATCAAAGATATGAAGACGATCGGTGAGATCGAGCGGGACGATGCAAAGGGACTTCGCAAGATTGCAGTTCCGGTAGGAGTCATCGCAGGACTGATTCCATCCACCAACCCGACCTCAACCGCATTTTATAAATCAGAAATCGCAATCAAGTCAGGAAACGCAATTGTATTTTCTCCGCATCCGACCGCACTGCGTGCCATCATGGAGACCGTAAAGGTTATCCGTCAGGCAATCGCAGAGGCAGGTGCAAATGAGAATCTCGTATCCTGCATCAGCATCCCGACCATGGAAGCTACCAGCACCCTGATGCACCACAGAGACATCGCTCTGATCCTTGCAACAGGCGGTTCCGCAATGGTAAAGGCTGCATATTCATCCGGAACACCGGCAATCGGTGTAGGACCGGGAAATGGTCCGGCATATCTGGAGAAGACCTGCGACCTGCCGCTGGCAGTAAAGCGGATCATGGATTCCGAGACGTTCGACAACGGCACCATCTGTGCTTCCGAGCAGTCCATCATCTGTGATGAGGATATGGCAGAGGCAGTACAGGCAGAGATGGAGCGTCAGGGCGCTTACTTCCTCGACGAGCAGGAGAGAGAGCAGCTTGGCCGCTTTATCCTTCGTGCAAATGGCACGATGAACCCGGAGATCGTAGGTAAGAGCGTAAAGACGATCGCAGCACTGGCACACCTGGATAAGGTACCGGCAGATGCGAGAGTACTCGTTGCAAAGGAGACCGGCGTAGGCCGTGGTCATCCATACTCCAACGAGAAGCTTGGACCGATCATGGGCTTCTATACCGGAAAAGATTACATTGATGTATGCGAGAAGGTTTGCACCATTCTTTACTACGAGGGCGCAGGACATACATTCTCCATGCATACCAAGGATGACAAGATGGTAGACTACTTCGCAAAGCGTGTACCGGCATCCCGTATCATGGTAAATACCCCGAGCGCACTTGGTGGAATCGGAGCTACCACGAACCTTCAGCCGGCACTGACCCTTGGCTGCGGCGCAGTCGGCGGAAGCGCTACTTCTGAGAACGTAGGACCGCTTCAGCTGCTGAACTACCGCTATGTCGCATATGGTCAGAGAGAGCTGGAAGACATCAAGGCACAGATCCCGGATTGCACCGACGGTGTATGCAAAGAGACGATGGATCTGAGCGAGATCGATGTAGATGAGATCGTAAAGAGCGTAATTTCCAAATTACGTAATTATTAATTATAAAATGTTCACCGGATCGGTTCCAAAGCGGCCATCCGGTGAGAGCAGGGGCCAAAATACTTTTTGACCCCAGCATCTTAACATTATAAGAAGGGAGACCACGATTATGGCTATCACACAGGCACTTGGAATGATTGAGACAAAAGGTCTGGTTGCTTCTATCGAGGCAGCAGATGCAATGGTAAAGGCAGCAAACGTTACTCTGATCGGTAAAGAGCACGTAGGCGGCGGACTGGTTACCGTTATGGTACGCGGCGACGTAGGAGCTGTAAAGGCAGCTACCGATGCAGGCGCAGCAGCAGCAGAGCGTGTAGGCGAGCTCATCTCCGTACACGTAATCCCGAGACCGCATGAGGAAGTAGAGTACATCCTTCCGAAGCTGAAGGTTCAGGAATAATCAAAAGACCGGGATGCATCCGCAGCTGGTGAGGCATCCCGGCATGTGATGTCAGAGACTGGGATACAGGGTGAGAAAGAAGACTTCTGACGGTATCACAGCGGCAGGCATCCAATATAATAAGAATAACAGGCGCACAGCGCAGAAACGAGGTTTATTATGGCAATTACACAGGCACTTGGAATGATCGAGACAAAGGGACTGGTTGCTTCTATCGAGGCAGCAGATGCAATGGTAAAGGCAGCAAACGTTACGCTGATCGGTAAAGAGCATGTCGGCGGCGGACTGGTTACCACCATGGTACGTGGCGACGTAGGAGCTGTAAAGGCAGCTACCGATGCAGGCGCAGCAGCAGCAGAGCGCGTAGGCGAGCTGATTTCCGTACACGTAATCCCGAGACCGCACGAAGAGGTAGAGTACATCCTTCCGTCTGTAAACAAATAAGACTTCTGACTTGTCAATTGACCTACGGGAGGAGGGATAATACGTGAGAGCAATCACGGAAGATTTCCTTCGCTATGAACTTCGAAGCAGCCAGCCGGAGGTGTATGTCATCCCTCAGGGGAAGATTCTGACACCGGCCGCACGGGAATACCTTCAGCAGCGTAAGATCCGCGTCGAAAAAGAAGGCGGATATAGTTACACACATCAGCTGAAGGCACCGGTACAGAAGGCTGAAGAACCGGCACCGGAAAAAGAGGCGCCGAAGAAGCCGGAGCCGACCAGCCGTCCACATGTTGTGGCGACTGAGGTTCCGCCGCCGGAGGAAGTAGAGATCCCGGTACAGGTAACTGTACCGAAACCCAAATATGTGGATTATGAGACAAATGCATATTACTATGAGAAGCCGGAACATATGACCCAGCTGTTCGGAAACAAGCTGGTGTGCAAGGATCATCCGCGTATCCTGTTCCGCGGCAAGCTTGATGCACTTCAGGCTGACGTGGTGCTGGCGCAGGCGATGATTCAGGTCGGCGGAGGCAGTGAGTCGCTTCTTGGAGATCTTGCAGATATTCTGAAAGATTTGCGGGAAATGATGAAATGCGAAGTGCTGGACGAAGAGATGAAAGTGGATACGATCATTGGTCTGACCCACGAAGAACTTCGGGCACAGTCCCATAACCCTATGAAATATTATAAAATCAAGCAGATGGTTCTGCCGGATTACACGATGGGTACCGAGTATGCGATGCTGAACAAGCTGCGTACCTCGATCCGTGAGACGGAAGTGGCTGCATGCCAGGCATTCCATGACGGAAAGAAGTATATCCGGACAGATATCATAGAAGAGCTGAACCGCCTCTCCAGCGCACTGCACATCATGATGTGCCGTCATCTGGCAGGCTGGTACAGTGAAAACGGAGGAAATGAATGAGAGATCTGACAGCAGCTGTTGTGGACGCCGTCCATATGGCTGGATTTGTGGAAATTGAGGTATCGGCCAAACACGTACATCTCACCCAGGAGGATGTAGAGGTACTGTTTGGAAAAGGCGCGAAGCTGGAGCCGAAGCGCCCGTTATCCCAGCCTGGCCAGTTCCTCTCCGAGCAGCGCGTCACGCTGATCGGACCGAAGAAGAGCATGGAGCGGGTAGCGGTACTCGGACCGGTTCGCAGTGCCACACAGGTAGAACTCTCAAAGAGCGATTGTGTGGCCCTTGGAGTCACAGCACCAGTAAGAGAATCCGGCGACATCGCCGGTTCCGGTTCGATCACGATTCAGGGTCCGTGCGGGACACTGGAAGTGAAGGAAGGAGTGATCATCGCCCATAACCACATTCATGTCACAGAAGAAGATTCTGTGAAGATGAACCTGAAGGATAAGGAGCGTGTCGCAGTCGAAGTATTCAGCGACCGTCCGGTCATCTTCAACGATGTCATCATCCGCGTCAGCAAGAATTTTTCCTGCCGGATGCACATCGATTTCGACGAGGCAAATGCAGCTTCGGTAAGTGGTTTTACACTTGGACGTATCATCCGCAAGATCGAGACCGAGGGTGTAGGGCGAAGCAAATAAGTAAAAGGAGCTAAGGATATATGATGGATTTGCAGCGTGTCAATGAGTATATGAGCAGGGTGGAGGAGTCCGAACAGAAGGTACTTCCTCACGAAGGAAAACGGCTCAAGACCGGTCTGGATCTGGGAACTGCCTATATCGTACTTGTAGTACTGGATGAAAATGACCAGCCGGTTGCCTGTGAAAAACAGGCAGCAAGTGTGCTTCGGGATGGTGTAGTTGTAGATTACAGCGGGGCATGCAGGATTGTCCGGGAACTGAAGGAAAAGCTGGAAGAGCGTCTGGGTGAAGAGCTCGTAGACTGCGCCATCGCCATGCCGGCAGGGACGGAGTCCAGCGTGCGGACACACCAGTATGTAGCGGAGTCCGCCGGCTTTGAGGTGACCAATGTAGTCGATGAGCCGAGCGCTGCAAATGCCATTTATCAGATTTCAGACGGAGTCGTTGTCGATATCGGTGGCGGCACGACCGGACTGGCGATCCTCCATGATGGAAAGGTCGTACAGATCGAGGATGAGCCGACCGGAGGTACACATCTGTCTCTGGTACTGGCCGGAAACTATCATGTATCCTTTGCAGAAGCAGAAGCAATCAAGCAGGATTATGCCAGACATAAAGAGATCCTGCCGGTAGTACGGCCGGTCATTGAAAAGATGGCGACAATTGTCCGCAAGTACATCAATCCATCCGAGATCGACACGATCTATCTTTGCGGTGGTACGACCTGCCTGACCGGGATCGAGGGAATCTTCGAGAAGGTTACCGGAATCCATACGGTCAAACCGGCAAATCCGTTTCTGGTAACGCCGGCCGGGATTGCGAGAAACTGTATCCTTTCTGAAAGGTAGTTCAGAAGAAAGGAGAAATGGTGGAAAGAAATGAAATGGTTGAGCAGATTCTTTCCCGCGTGATGGAGAAGCTGGCGGCTGCCGGCGAGACTGTCACAGAGGCGGAGCTGATGCAGACACTGTCATCAGCTGCTGCACCACTTCCGGGGCTGCTGGTTCTGACGCAGGAGCATGGCACAGACTGCCACAAGCTGCTGGAGAGCCCGCGGATCAAGGAAAAGTACCGTACTGGTTGTGCACTTCTGAATGAAGGAGAGACGACTCTGGACGGGATCGAGGCAGTGGTTCTGTTCAATCTGACGACTGAGGCGATGTGTAAGCTGGCATCCGGCATTACTGATACGCCATATACAAAGCTGGCCGCGCAGGCACTTCTCATGGGAAAGAAGCTTTATGTACCGAGAGAAGAGGTAGAGCTCTACAAGTACCCGGTAGGCGGGCTTGGCTCTTACCAGTGCATGTTGCAGGCACAGCTGACCAAGCTGGTATCCTTCGGACTGAAGATCTGTCCGCTGGATCAGCTGGAGGATTGCATTTTAGGAGAGGCTTCCTGTGAAGCAGCTCCGGAGCTGCCGAAGGAGGAGGCATCCTGCGGGACTTCCGAAGCGTGCAGCAAGAGCGAGGCAGCAGAAGAGCCAGCACCGGCGGTGACGGTTTCTGAAAAAGAGCCGGAGTCGGAAAAAGAGATCACATTTTCCAAGAAAGTGATTTCCGAGCGTGACATCATTGAGGCGAACCGTGAAGGCGTAAAAGTCATCCGCGTGACTTCGAGAAACATTCTGACTGCACTTGCAAAAGACGCAGCAGTGACAAGAAATATTCGACTGATTCGTGAGTAGTAAGCGACAGGGACCGCTTTCGTATCACTCACGGCGGTCACAGCACCACATACGTGAGTGATACAAGAGCAAAGGAGAGAAGATATGCAGGTTGCAAAGGTGATAGGAAACATTTGGGCGACAAGAAAAGAGGAAAAGCTCTCAGGACTGAAGCTGCTTCTCGTAAAGCCCCTCGATGTGCTGGATGAAGCAGTAGACAAATCACCTGTGGTTGCCGCTGATACGATCGGAGCCGGAGTTGGTGAGACCGTTATCATCGTTGGCGGAAGCTCTGCGAGAAATGCAGCCGGTGACGCCTCCATTCCGGTGGATGCGACGGTAGTAGGGATCGTGGATGATCTGGAGATTGACCGGTCGGTTCTTTGACCTGAATCATGAGAGAAAAGAGGGTTGCCGATGAACCTGATAGAAATGGTAAAGGCTGCAGGAGTCGTGGGCGCCGGAGGCGCCGGATTCCCGACCCATGTAAAGCTGAATACAAATGTAGAATATTTTATTGTGAATGCCGCTGAGTGTGAGCCGCTGATCGAGACGGATAAATACCTGTGCCGCACGTTTGCGGACCGAATTATCCGCACGATTCCGCAGATCGCGGAAGCGATCGGTGCTTCCAAAAAGGTCATTGCCTTAAAGGGTGCATACGAAAAAGAAATCGCAGCACTTCAGGCAGCGATCCGGGAGCAGGGGAGCGATGTGGAAATCTTTGAGCTTGGATATTTTTATCCGGCAGGCGATGAGCAGACACTGATTCAGCAGGTAACCGGCAGATGTGTACCGGAGCGCGGGCTTCCATCCGATGTCGGATGCGTAGTTGACAACGTGGGTACGGTACTGAACATCGCAGATGCTCTGGAGGGAAAAGCGGTCACAGAGAAATACCTTTCTGTGGTCGGCGAGGTAGAGCATCCGATCCAGTTGCACGTACCGATCGGCACTTCGGTTCTGGAGTGCGTAAAAGCAGCACACCCGACGACCTCGGATTTCGCACTGATCATGGGCGGACCGATGATGGGCAAACAGCTGACGGATCGTACCGCAATGGAGCAGGCAGTGGTGACTAAGACAACGGGCAACATTCTGGTCCTTCCAAAAGACCATTATCTGTTCCGGAAGGCATCACTTCCGATGGAGACGATTCGAAAGCAGACGAAGAGCGCATGCATCCAGTGCAAGATGTGCACCGAGCTCTGCCCGAGATATCTGATCGGTCATCAGATCCACCCGAATCTGATGATGCGTGGACTGTGGCGTGAACCGACGATCACGGACAATGACGAGTATCTGCGCATGTACGGAGAGGCAGCGAACTGCTGCAGCTGCGGCGTGTGTGAGATGTTTGCCTGTCCCATGGGGCTTTCGCCGCGCAAGGTCAACGATTATTTCAAAGCAGAGTTCCGGAAGAGAGGTATTCAGGTGCCGAAGAACCCGGAGGCTCACGCAAGAGAGTTCGTACAGGAGCGGAAGACCCCGACGAACCGTCTGGTGGCAAGGCTGAACTTAAGCCAGTATTATGGGAAACATCCGACGACATGTGAAGAACTGACCGTGGATACCGTATTTATCCCGTTCTCACAGCACATCGGGCGACCGGCTGTCGCTGTGAAGCAGGCAGGAGAGACCGTTACGAAGGGCGAGCTCATCGCCGCCGCTGCAGAAGGACTTTCTGCCAACATCCATTCCAGCGTAGATGGAGTGGTTACGGAAGTTACGGATAAAGGTGCACGCATAACGTGCAGAAAGGAGTGAAGATATGGGCCTGGCAATTGGTATGGTGGAGCTGAACAGCATCGCCAGAGGCATTGAGACCTGTGACTATATGGTCAAGGCAGCACAGATTCAATTACTCCGTTCGTCCACAGTATGTCCCGGAAAGTACCTGATCCTGATCGGAGGAGAAACGGGAGACGTCCGTGCATCCATGAAAGAAGGAATGCTTCGGGGTGGAGAATGTGTCGTAGACACACTCATGCTTCCGAATGTACATCCGTCGCTGATTCCGGCTATGAGCGGGACCACACAGGTACCGGAGTACGGAGCAGTCGGTGTACTGGAGTTTTTCTCGGTAGCATCCGCGATCACAGCGGCAGATGTGGCGGCGAAGGCTGCAAACGTGACGCTGCTGGAGGTACATATTGGCTACGCCATCGGAGGAAAGGGGTATGTCACCCTGACAGGCGATGTGGGAGCGGTGAAGGCAGCAGTCGAAGCTGCATCCCGCGGCAGCGAGCTGCTGGTAGGCACCACAGTCATCCCGCGTCCGTCCAAGACATTATTCAATTCGCTGCTTTAAAACTGAATAAAAAAATTTGTAACTGTGTAATCCTGCAAAATGAGGGACTAAGTGTGGGATTCAGGGAAAGGAGCAACAATGAGCGTATTTACAGACAGCATTTCATCCTGGGTGCACAATATCTCAATCAACTCCGTCATTATGATGATCATGATGATCTTCATGCTGGTAGGAGCAATTGACAAGATTCTGGGAAACAAAAAAGGTTACGGTGAAAAGTTCGAAGAGGGCTTCAATGCGATTGGACCGCTGGCGATCTCCATGGCCGGAGTCGTAGCAGCAGCACCGGTACTCGCAACGATCTTAGGACCGATCATCAAGCCGATCTACAACTTCTTCGGCGCAGATTCTTCCATGTTCGCAACAACACTGCTTGCATGCGACATGGGTGGTTACCCGCTGGCAATCCAGCTGGCAGGCGACAACGTGGCAATCGGAAAATTCGCAGGACTGATCCTCGGAACCATGATGGGACCGACCATCGTCTTCACGATCCCGGTAGCACTTGGAATCATCTCCAAGGATGACCGTTCTTACCTTGGTGCCGGCGTACTCGCTGGTATGATCACCATCCCGATCGGATGTATCGTAGGTGGTATTGCCATGAACGCAATGACGGATTACTCCATCAGCATCGGAACCATCCTTCAGAACCTGATTCCGGTTATCATCATCGCAGCTCTGATCGTTATCGGTCTGTGGTTCGCACCGGCTAAGATGATCAACGGCTTCAACGTATTCGGAACTGGCGTTACAATCGTTATTACCGCTTTCACAGCAATCGCAGTATTCGAGCAGATCACAGGAATCATGTTCCCGCTGTTCGACGTAATGGCAACTGCAGACGAAGCAACCGGACTGACTCCTCTGGACAGCGGTCTTCTGACCTGCGGACAGATCGGTATCGTCCTGATCGGTGCATTCCCGATGGTAGAGTGGATCACACGTACCTTCGGTGGCGCACTGAAGAAGCTCGGCGGAATCCTTGGCATCAACGAGCAGGCATCCGCTGGTATGGTAGCAAACCTTGCAAACAACATCGCTATGTTTAACATCATGGGCGAGATGGATCCGAAGGGTAAGCTCCTCAACGTAGCATTTGCAGTATCTGCAGCATTCGTATTTGGTGACCATCTTGGATTCACCGCTGGTGTAGACCAGTCCATGGTTACTCCGGTTATCATCGGTAAGCTGGTAGCTGGTATCACTGCTCTGATCGTAGCAAATATCCTTGCTCCGAAGCTTCTTAGCAAGATCAAAGCAGCAGCAAAATAAGAGAAACTGAACTTACAGCCTGGCCCAAAGCAGATATGCCGGAATGCCGGGCTGTAACAAAAGTCAGGATCAGAAAGGAAGACAGACATTATGAATATTAGCGAAGAACTGATTCGTGAGATTATCACAAAGGTAGTAGAGTCTGCAGCAAGCGAGAAGAAGGCTTCTGACTGTGGATTTGAGAAGCAGGTAGATCCGAGCGGAATCATCGGAATCAAGACCTCCACCGTAAAGTGTGAGCGGTTCGAGCAGGACGGCGTAGCATTAAAGGACGTTGTGACTCTGGAAGAGGCTCCGCGTATGGGCTGTGGCGTGATGGAACTGGATCACACCAGCTTCGAGTGGACACTGACCTATGACGAGTACGACATCGTACTCGAGGGAACGCTTGAGATCGAGATCGATGGCAGAATCATCTCCGGAAATGCCGGCGACATCATCTACATCCCGAAGGGAAGCCATATCCACTTCCAGACAAAGGATAAATGCCGTTACGTTTACACCGTATACCCGGCAAACTGGGCAGAGCAGTAAAGCGATTCTCTAAGACAGAATGACCGACAGGTTGCAGTTCACAGGGCAAGATGTGAAGGGGAACGCGGTCAGGACAGTGAAAGAGAGTTACAGTGCCGGTAAGGAGAAAACTATGAATTTGCATTTGAAGCAGGGATATTATAAAGATATCCGGGCCTGCGAGGAAATTGCAAGGGACTCCGTCCTGTACGAGCGTTACTTTGCGAACGATTATCGGACAGAGGATTATGTCCGTGCTTATTTTCCGGATGACGGAAAAGGACGTCTCTACTTTGCAGAGACCTCAAAGGGTGAAAAGGCAGGACTGATGGTCATCAGCCGGAACGGTTTTACGAATGAGTACCATTACCTGGCACTCCTGTGTGTGAAGAAGGAATTCAGAGGACAGGGCGTAGGCGCATGGCTTCTGGAGCAGTTCGAGCAGATGGGACGCGAGGACGGAAGAAGAAAAGCGTCGTTGACCGTCAGCGATTTCAACGTAAGAGCGTTTGAATTCTACAAAGCGAACGGCTATTACGAAGTCGGAATCATTCCGAATGCACTGACAGACGGCATCGGAGAGCATCTGATGCTGAAGGATCTGTGCTGATCCGGTCAGATCAGGTAAGCTCACTGCATCCTTTGTGCAGGTAGCAGGCTGTATGATTTTTATATGGAAAAAGAAGAACGGGAGCTGTGATGTGATGGCATGGCAGCTCCTGCTTTTTATACCTGGGTTTTACGCTATTTTTACCTGATTTACCAGCAAAAAGGTTTGACTTTTTTTATACTGGGTAGTATAACTGAACAGGGAAATTAAATATCCCGTTGCAGGCATGCGAATCGAAGTGGTTGCCTGCAAAAAGAAGCACGAAGCGGACAGAATGCTCCGCGGACTTTACAGGGAAAGGAGTGTCATTATGGACAGTTCAGACAGTCATGGTCGATTATGGAACGGCGGCACATGGATGATATGGAATGCAGTAGTTACACTCCGGACGGAAGGGTAGCTTCTTTGTGATTGATTTCTATATCGTTTCCATTTGCCATCGCCGAAAAGACCGGGTGATGGTATTTTTATGCCCTTTTGTGAACGCAGATTGCGAATATCCGTTTTATTCTGAACAGATAGTTTCTGAGATGCAAATCCGAAGATCCAGTTGCAATCAACAGGGACGCTTTGCGGAATAAATATTTTGCGGATCAGATGCGCAGAGTATCAGCGGAAGAGCATAAAATACCGAAAATATGGGCACAAGACGGCAGCGTCTGAACTGCTGTGCTCATGATGTGAGAAAAGACGGAGGTAAAAGGATATGGAAACGAACGAGGTAAAAGAACTCACACCAGTCGAAGAAATTCTGGAAATTATCCGAAGCGGACAGACGGATCAGCAGATTCGGGACGCGCTGGATGATTACCATGAAAATGATATTGCGGACGTACTGCCGCTGGTAGACAAAGAGACGAGAGAGCGTCTCTACCGGATTCTCGGGGTAGAGCGTCTGTCTGAAATTTTTACGTATATTGATGATGTATCCGAATACCTGGATGAGCTGCCGCTGGAGGAAGCGGCGGATGTCCTGG
>JAQXGF010000075.1 GCA_029006155.1 Lachnospiraceae bacterium | reverse complement strand
GAAAAAGGTGTGGCGTTTTCGATGGAATTGCAGGAGCTTGTGCATACACAGGTGATCGGAAGCCCGCTGCATCTGCGGCAGGTGCTTCAGAATATTTTGTCAAATGCGGTAAAATTTACGATGTCGGGCGGGCATGTGCATGCGACCTGCAGGGAGCGGGAAGCGCAGCAAGGCACTATGCAGCTGGAATTCATCTGTTCGGACGACGGGATCGGAATGGATCCGGAGTTTCAGACACATGTTTTTGAACCGTTTACCCAGGAGGATCAGTCAGCGCGCTCGAACTATATCGGAACGGGGCTGGGGCTTTCGATCGTCCGGGAGATCCTGGAACAGTGCGGGGGCAGCATCCGTTTTACGAGTAAAAAGAACCGCGGGACGACGTTTCTTGTCCAGGTGCCTCTGAAGCTGGATCCGTCGAGGCTGGAACTGATTCCGGAGAAGGAAATTTCCATTGAGGGGATTCGGATTCTCGTCGTAGAGGACAATGAGATCAACATGGAGATCGCACACTGTGTACTGGAAGAGAAGGGTGCGCAGATTACGGAAGCCTGCAATGGAGAAGAGGCGGTGGCCATTTTTTCAGAGGCTCCGGAAGGAAGCTTTGACATCATTTTGATGGATATCATGATGCCGAAAATGGACGGGCTGGAGGCGACACGGGCGATCCGTGCACTGCCGCGGGCCGATGCGGCTTCCATCCCGATCTTTGCGATGACGGCCAACGGCTTTGTGGAAGACATCCGCAAGAGCAGGAAAGCCGGAATGAACGAACATTTGACCAAGCCGCTCGATATGGAGCAGATGGCAGCGCTGATTTATCAGTACTGCAGACAGGGCGGTGTGGCAGGATAAGGAGCGCATGCGTTACCAGACATGCCTCGAAAAGTGACAGGCGGATTGTTATGATCCGCCTGTATATCTCTGAAAGCCTGAGATGGCGCATAAAAAGATGACAGGCTTTATTATATGATAGAAGAGACGGGAGGAAAGGAATGCTTCAGATTCAACATATTCGAAAGGAATACCGGACGGGAAAGCTGGTGCAGAAGGCGCTCGATGATGTCAGCCTGAATCTGCGCGACAATGAGTTTGTGGCGATTCTCGGGCCGAGCGGCTCGGGAAAGACGACGCTTCTGAACATCATCGGGGGGCTGGATCGCTACGACAGCGGCGATCTGATCATCAATGGTATCTCGACGAAAAAGTATAAAGACCGGGACTGGGATTCCTACCGGAACCACACGATCGGTTTTGTATTCCAGAGCTACAACCTGATCCCGCACCAGACCGTGCTCGCAAATGTGGAGCTGGCGATGACGATTTCCGGTATCTCCGGCAGTGAACGGAGAAAGCGCGCGACAGAGGCGCTGGAAAAGGTCGGCCTGGGCCAGCAGCTGCACAAGAAGCCGAGCCAGATGTCCGGCGGACAGATGCAGCGGGTCGCGATCGCGCGGGCGCTTGTGAATAATCCGGATATCCTTTTAGCGGATGAGCCGACCGGGGCACTGGATTCGGATACCAGTGTACAGGTGATGGAGCTTTTAAAAGAGGTCGCAAAGGAGCGCCTCGTCGTGATGGTCACGCACAATCCGGAGCTTGCGAGCCTGTATGCGACGCGGACGGTGAATCTGCGCGACGGCAAGATCCGTTCCGATACGGATCCGTTTACCCCGGAAGCGGAGAGCCTGACGCCGCCGGTGCATAAAAATATGGGAAAGTCGTCGATGTCCTTTCTGACGGCGCTTTCTTTAAGCTTCCAGAATCTGCGCACGAAAAAGGCGCGGACACTTCTGACCTCGTTTGCAGGTTCGATCGGTATCATCGGCATTGCGCTGATCCTGTCGATCTCAAATGGTGTGAACCGCTATATCCAGAACATGGAGGAAGAGACGCTCTCCGAGTATCCGCTGCAGATCCAGAGCACAGGATTTGACCTGACCTCAATGATGGCCGGCGCAGCGGAGGCTGCCGGAAAAGAGAAGGAAGAAGGAACCATAGGCGTCACGGAGATGATGACGAACATGTTTTCCAAGATGAATGCAAATGACCTGAAGTCTTTGAAGGAATATCTGGACAGCGGGGAGAGCGAGATCGAGCAGTATGCGAATTCCGTGGAGTATACGTATTCCGTGTCGCCGCAGATTTTCCGGGAAGAGGGCAATGAGATCCGACAGGTGAACCCGGATACATCCTTTTCTGCGATGGGACTTGGCTCCTCGACGTCGTCCAACAGCATTATGTCGATGACCATGAGCACGGATGTATTTTATGAGATGCCGGAGCAGGCATCCCTCTACGAAGGGCAGTATGACGTGAAAGCGGGGCGCTGGCCGGAAACTTATCAGGAATGTGTGCTCGTGCTCACACCAAACGGAAACATCAGTGATTTTCTCCAGTACACGCTCGGACTGCGCGACAGCAAAGAGCTGGAGGAGATGGTAGAGCAGTTTATGGCGGAGGAGACGGTCGAGACGCCGGCACAGACAGGGGGCTATTCTTACGACCAGATTTTAGGGACGACATTCCAGCTCGTCAATGCGGCGGACTATTATGAGTATGATGCAGACTATAAAGTCTGGAAGGATAAGACGGACAACGATGATTACATGAAGCAGCTTGTGAAAAACGGGGAGACCTTAACGATCGTCGGCATCGTCCAGCCAAAGGAAGGTGCGACGGCTTCCATGCTCACGGCGGGCATCTGCTATCCGAAATCACTGACGCATCATGTGATCGAGGAGGCGAAGAAAAGTCCGATCGTACAGGCGCAGCTTGCCGATGAGAAGACAAACGTATTTACCGGTGAGGCATTTGGTAAGGAAGACGAATCCGGGGATGGCAAATTTGATCTGGAATCGCTCTTTCAGATCGATACCGATGCGCTGCAGCAGGCGTTTCAGTTTGATGAGAGCGCATTGTCGCTGGATTTATCGGGGCTCTCCGGACTTTCCGGCAGCAGTATGAAGATGCCGGATCTGTCCAAGAGCATGCAGATGGATGCTGGGGATCTGCCGGACTTTTCGAAGATGCTGGATCTGTCTGCATTGGATCTGGATCTGTCAGATGTGCTGAAGCCGGAAGACCTTGCGGCGAATATTCCGGCGGCACCGGAACTGAATCTGATGGATATGGTCAGCCAGATGAAGTTCCATTTTACCGAAGAGGGCATGCAGTCGCTGCTGACAGAACTGCTGAAAGGATATCAGGAGAGCATCAAAGACAAGCCGGAGGCAGATGCGGAGAAGATGAAAGCGGCGATCCGGCAGTATCTGACAAGTGAGGAGGTCACGAACCGGGTGACAAATGACATCCGGGATCTGGTAAAGAACAACATTCAGGTCGATGTCTCCTCCGAACGGCTGATCGCAGCGGCAGTCCGGCTGATGAATCAGTATCAGGACTATGTGAAGAAAAATGAGATCACAGAGACCGGGACGGCGAGCATTCTGGCATTTTTATCAACAAAAGAGGCGCAGGACGCCATCCGGTCGGAGGCGGAGAAGCTGATCAAAGACGGACTCACGATCAATATCACGGCAGACCAGATCAAAGAAATTCTGGTGAAGGATGTGATGGAGGGATATTCCGATTACGCAAAGAAAAATGCCCTTCCGGATCCGGCCAATCTTGGGACCTATTTTGTAGAATACCTGCAGTCCGAGGCCGGCCAGCAGGTGCTCTTAAAGGGGATTTCTTCGATGATTGATACTTCGCAGGTGGAGCAGAAATTTACCGAGGCGATGGGGACGTATATGCAGAGCGTGATGAGCGCGTATACGGAAGCGATTACAAAGGCGATCGAGGCAAAATTCTCGGATATCATGACACAGGTGTCGCAGCAGCTGACGGCCGGCATCCAGAGTGCCATGAATGAGATGATGAAAAAGGTTGGCACGAATATGCAAAAAGCGCTGCAGCAGGTCATGACGCAGATCACGTCGAGCATGGCGACCGCGATGAATCAGGCGATGAGTCAGCTCGGCAGCGGGATGGAGAACGCGCTTGCGATCGATCCGGATGCATTTGCAAAGGCGATCCAGATGAACATGAGCGAAGATGAACTCTCCGAACTTCTGATGTCGCTGATGAGCTATGGAAATGCGTCCTGCGAGGGGAACCTCAAGAAGCTGGGCTATGCAGACGAACAGGAGCCGGGCGGGATTTCCATCTATCCGAAAGATTTTGAGAGCAAAGAAGAGGTCGTGCGCATACTGGATGCATACAATGAACGCATGGAAGAGGCAGGAAAGGAAGAACAGGTGATCAGTTACACGGATATCGTCGGCACGCTGATGTCTTCCGTGACGGATATCGTCGATATCATCAGCTATGTCCTGATTGCATTTGTCGCGATTTCCCTTGTCGTCTCTTCGATCATGATTGGTGTCATCACCTACATCAGTGTGCTCGAGCGGAAAAAGGAGATCGGTATCCTGCGTGCGATCGGCGCGTCGAAGCGGAATGTCTCGGAGGTGTTCAATGCGGAGACGTGTATCATCGGCCTTTGCGCGGGGCTGATGGGCATCGGCATCACGCTGGCGCTGCTCGTGCCGGGCAATATGCTGATCCACCGTCTGGCCGACACGAATCAGGTCAGTGCAGTCCTCCCGGCCCTTCCGGCGCTCGTGCTGATCGGGCTCAGCGTATTTCTGACCTTCATCGGCGGATTGATCCCGTCACGAAAGGCAGCGAAGAGCGATCCGGTGACAGCACTGCGAAACGAATAGCAAATGAAAAAAGGCTTTCGCAATGCAGGTAAATTTTGCAGAGAAGTGACCGGAAAAAACCGGTTGTGGAATAGTCTGGAAACGATTATAATGTAGAAAGAAATTCAAAATAACTACGGAGGAACATGTGCAATGAAACTTACACGTGAATACGGAGAAAAAATTTCCCCGGAAATGATTGGCCTCTTTTTTGAGGATATCAATTTCGCCGCAGATGGCGGTCTTTATGCCGAGATGATCGAGAACCGTTCGTTTGAGGCGAAGGAGGGCTTTGGCACACCTGGCAACTTTTATGCGGTGGATGATTATGGCTATGCATGGTACCCGGTCTGCAAGGACGGGGAGCAGACGCCGCGGATGCAGTATGTGACCGGCCTGCCGCTGTCTATGGTGAATCCGCATTACCTGAGACTGACGACCTATGCAGCCGATCAGGGCTTTGCGAATCAGGCATATGACGGGATTTATCTGGAGAAAGGCAAGATCTACCATGTCTCTTTTTATGCGAGATGTGTTTCGTATGAGGGAGACGCATTTTCGGTAGAAGTAAATAAGAATGGAGCGACGTATGCAAAAGGAACGGTTGCGGCGGTGAAGCAGATGCCGTATGGCCCGTTTACGGATCTGACAGTGGAATACAAGCTGGATGGCCCGTTTGCCGAGGTGCAGCAGGAGATCAAAGCGCTCGACGCGACAAAGCGTTGCAGAGAGCATGAGTGGGTGAAGTATGACCTGACCCTGACGGCAGAAGAGACCGTGGCCGGAGCATCCTTTGAGATCAA
>JAQXGF010000074.1 GCA_029006155.1 Lachnospiraceae bacterium | reverse complement strand
GCTTTCTGCACCTGTCAGAAAGAGGGTCTGTCCATTCTTGTGGAACTGTGGTACAATCCATTAGAAAGCATCCGATTCAGAGGAAGCCGAAACGGTTCTGAACATGGCTGCAAATCCCGGATCGGAGGAAAGAAAAGAGATATGAAACAGATTAAAATTGTATTTGAAGGCGGCGAGGATGAGATCATCGAGAAAAAGTCCCGGTTCATCGCGACGGTCCGCCCGGTAGAATCCGAGGAGGAAGCGCTGGATTTTATCGCAGCTATGAAGAAGAAATACTGGAATGCGACGCATAACTGTTTTGCGTTTGTTGTTGGAGAAAATCAGGAGCTGCAGCGGTGCAGTGACGACGGCGAGCCTCAGGGGACAGCCGGACGGCCGATGCTGGATGTCCTGCTCGGTGAGGCGGTCCATAATGTGGCGGTCGTTGTGACCCGCTATTTTGGCGGGACGTTGCTTGGCACAGGCGGACTGGTGCGCGCCTACTCCCGGTCGGTACAGGTCGGACTTGCGGCCAGCAAGATCATCGAAAAGACAGAGGGGACCTTACTTGGCATCCGCACGGACTACAATGGCATCGGAAAGATTCAGTACCTGTTAGGACAGCGTGGCCTTACGATCACAGATTCCCAGTACACAGATATCGTGGAACTGGAGACACTCGTGCCGCAGGATCAGCTACCAGAGCTCAAAGAGGCCATTACGGAAGGGACAAATGGACGGGCCACATTTACGAAAGAAGAGGCGGTGTGCTTCGCGTTTGTGGATGGGGAGCCGCTGATCTTTTGACCCCAACATCATTACATAGAAAGGATTTAAGACAGAAACCATGAGTATTATAATAGAAGAAACACATTCATCCGCCCCGATCGGGATCTTTGACTCCGGTGTTGGCGGGCTGACGGTGGCGCGTGAGATCATGCGGAATCTGCCGGACGAGCGCATCGTCTATTTTGGTGATACTGCGCGTGTGCCGTATGGAAGCAAGTCGCAGGAGACGATCATTCGATATTCGAAGCAAATCGTCCGCTTTTTGCAGACACAGCACGTAAAAGCAATCGTGATCGCCTGCAATACGGCGAGTGCACTGGCACTGGATGCGATCGAGGGGGAGCTGGACATTCCGATTCTCGGCGTTCTGCGGCCGGGTGCAAAAGTGGCGGCAGAGACGACGAAAAATAAGCGCGTCGGCGTCATTGCGACGGAGAGCACGATCCGAAGCGGGATGTATGACCGCTATATCAAGGCACACGATCCGGAGATCACGGTCTATGGAAAGGCATGTCCGCTCTTTGTGCCGCTCGTCGAGGAGGGATGGCTGAAGGATCCGGTGACGGAGGAGGTCGCGCGGCGTTACCTGAAGGAGCTGCTGGAAAAGGACATCGATTCGCTGATCCTTGGGTGCACGCACTATCCGCTGATCCGCTCGCTGATGCGAAAGATCGTAGGGGAGAAGGTGCAGCTCGTGAATCCGGCCTATGAGACGGCGCTGGAGCTGGGACGGCTGCTTGCGCGGGAAGGACTCGCAAATGATGGCAGTACAGACTGCACCGAGGAAAAATATCAGTTTTTTGTGAGTGATGCAGCGGAAAAATTTGCAGAGTTTGCCAATTCGATTTTGCCGTATGATGTAAAGAAGACGAAACAGATCAATATAGAGGAGTATGGAGCATGACAGAAGATATACTGATCAGTGTGCGGGGGCTTCACACGCTGGATACCGAGCAGGAAGAGGAGCAGACGGACGAGCTGGAAATGACCATGCCTGGGAAATATTATTTCCGGAATGGCAAACATTATGTACTGTTCGAGGAGACCGACGAGGAGAGCCAGAGTGTTGTGAAGAACCGTTTTAAGCTCGCACCGGACCGGCTTGAGATTTCCAAAAAAGGTGCGACGAATACGACGATGACCTTCCAGCGCGGCGAGAAGAGCAGCAGCTGGTACGGGACTCCGGTCGGGGATGTGCAGCTCGGCATTGAAGTCACAGAGATGGAGCTCACGGAGGGCGAAGATGAGATCGAGATGAATGTAGCCTACGCCCTGGAGATGAACAGCGAGCATGTCTCAGATGCCAGGATCCGACTGCGGATCATAGAGCGAAATAAAGGGCTGTTCCGAATATAATCCATAAAAAAGAGGAAGTATCTGACAAGCTGCAAATTTACAGTAAGCCGGTACTTCCTCTTTCAGTTATTCTGCCAGTGCCTGCTTCAGTGCCTTCGCCAGCTGATCCGGACAGGAGGTCGGACGGACACCACAGCGGATACCCTCCAGACGGGAGATCGCATCCTCCGCCTTCATGCCCTCCACGAGCTTTGCTACGCCCTGCGTATTGCCGGAGCAGCCACCTACGAAATCTACATGCTTGATCACATCGCCGTCAAGCTCCACGTTGATTGCCTGCGAGCAGGTTCCCTTTGTCTTGTATACCATAAAAATTCCTCCTTGTTGTTGTAACCAATTCTGTAATTGAAAAGAAACCTCAGGAAGAGGATCCTTGAGCACAGTATAGCGGGTTTGGAGAAAATATTCAAGGACAAATTCAGTGCTGGCATTCTTTTGCAAAAACGTTTATAATTGCGACAGACCCGCCCATCGCAATACGAATCAGGGCGAATGGCAAAGAACGGAAAGGAGTTTATTATAATGAAGAAAATCGGAATTATCGGAGCAATGGATGTGGAGGTGGAGCGCCTCAAGGCAGATATGAATATCACACGGCAGATCACGAAAGCGCAGATGCATTTCTGTGAGGGAACGTTGAAAAATCAGCCGGTGGTCGTCGTGCGCAGCGGAATCGGAAAAGTAAATGCGGCGGTGTGCACGCAGATTCTCGTGGATGAGTTTGGCGTGGATGCCGTGATCAATACCGGAATCGCAGGATCTTTGAATGCACAGATCGACATCGGCGATATCGTGATCTCGACCGATGTACTGCACCATGACATGGATGCAGTGAACTTCGGCTATGCGCCGGGGCAGATTCCGCAGATGGAAGTATTTTCTTTCGTAGCAGATGAGCCGATGGCGGAGCTGGCAGAAAAGGTGTGCCATCAGGTAAATCCGGAGATCAAAGTGTTCCGCGGCAGAGTCGTCAGCGGCGATCAGTTTATCTCAGACCGTGCGACAAAGGAGCGGATCACCGCGCAGTTCCACGGCTTCTGCACAGAGATGGAGGGTGCGGCGATCGCGCAGGCGGCTTACCTGAATCAGATTCCGTTTATCGTGATCCGCGCGATCTCGGATAAAGCAGATGACAGTGCGTCCGAGGATTACCCGACCTTCGAGAAAAAGGCCGTCGAGCACAGTGTGCGTCTGGTCGAGGGCTTTCTGGCAGCACAGGCGTAAAATTGTGCCGGGGAGGAGATACCATGACAGAACAACAATTATACACCATGCTTGAGATGCCTTCTGAGGCGGTGGAAGCTTTAAATAAGGCAGAGGGGAAACTGAATCTGAAGGAGCTCGCAGCATCGATTGCGGCGCTGACCGATCCGATACGGTATGACATGGCGAGAAAGGATCTGGAACAGCGGCTTGTGGATGATCCGAAGGGCTGGAAGATTCTGCGCTGCATGTTTGCGGCGATGGTCCGGACCTATGAACAGTATCAGGAAGCAGGGATTCCGGAGCAGACATTTGTGGATACAATGAAATGTTTCCCGCGATTTGTCCGCGAACATCAGGAGAGTTTTGGCGAGTATGGATTTGACCGGGCATTCTGGCCGGGACGTCAGCTCTCGATGCTGTTGTTCCGGCTCGGCGCGCTGGAGTTTGAACTGATCCCAGAGGGACAAGCAGATGAAACGGCAGCAGACAAGGCAGTGCAGGCGTTTCATCTGCCGGTAAAGGAGATTGGCGTACATATCCCGTCGGATGCGGACATCAGCCCGGCGCGGGTACAGATCTCCTTCATGCTTGCAAACATGTTCTTTGCAAAACATGTGCCGCAGGCGACGGTGTGCCGTTATACGTGCGAGTCGTGGATGATGAGCCCGGCGCTTTTGGAGCTGCTTCCGCCGACGAGCCGGATCGTACAGTTCCAGAAGCACTTTACGGTGACACACTGGGAAAAAGGATCCGAAGAGGACTGCTGGCAGTGGGTATTCAAAGTGGGGAAAGACTGTCCGCTTGAGCAGTTGCCGGAGAATACTTCTCTGCAGCGCAGTATGAAGAAATACCTGAGAGAGGGCGGAGCAGTCGGAGCCGCAGAAGCGGTGTGGGATGGTACTTCATTCTTTGAAGTAAAATCATTATAAGAAATCCCCTGCGAAAATACCGCGAAAAAGTCGAACGATTTTTCTTTGCAAAAAAAATTTTTGCGGCTATAATGGCGGTACTTGAGCCGGTGCAGTGAAAGGCGCCGTCGCTGCGGCTCAGATCATTTTCTCAAAGGGGGATTCCAAATGTTACAATTCATCATGGAACGCAATGTGTTGCTTTACGTGCTGGCGGCGGCGTGCGCAGTCGGTGTCATCAGCCAGATGATCTTAAAGGGGATTTATGATCGGCTGATCCGGGATACGAAAAATACGGGAGAACCATCCGGACGTTTTCTTATGCAGCTGCGACAGCGATTTTTGTACTGCACGCACCTCAATGAAAAGGTCGGAGATGTACCGGCTCTGATCAAAAAGAGCCTGTCAGAGTACCGCTTCTGGGGGATGGGACTGCACCAGTGGAAGCGGTTTGGCCTCGCCGCATTCAGTCTTGCACTGTTAGCAGCGGCGGGCGGCTGTGCGATTCTTGTGCAAAATGGAGCAAACCTGGTACAGGACAACCGTTATTTCTGGCTGGGCGCACTCGTGCTGATTCTCTCGGCAGCGGTATCAGGGATCTCAGATACCGGATACCGGGAAATGCTGCTGACCGTCGGCCTGACCGATTATCTGGAAAACAGCGGAGCGGTGAAGAATTACAGTGACACGGCAGAAGAGGAGGCGGAGGAAGAAGCTGCCTATGGAAATCCGGTAGCAGCGACGCCGATCGTCTCCGTGACCGAAGGACGGCGGGCAAAACGCCGTGCGGCAAGGGCGGAAAGTGCCGCTGCGGAGACAAAAGCGCAGCGGGAGAAGCGGGAGCTGAAGGAACACCTGGCGAGGGCGAGAGCCGGCATTGCCCAGAGCGCGGCGGCTGACGAGAAGGAGAAAGACAGCCGGGCCGAGCTGCTGCGGTCGATGGATCCGAAGGAACAGGAGCGAATTTTGAAGGAAGTGCTCCGGGAGTTCCTCTCGTAGCGCTTTACAAAGACAAATTCGTCTGCTACAATGGATAGCAGTTCCGAACACGGAAAATGCAGAACATGATCTGCAGTGATATACAAAACAGTTAAGGAGATGTGGTTATGGGGAACAAAGTGACATTTGATTATTCCAAGGCATCCTGCTTCGTATCGGAGGCAGAAGTTGCATCGATGGAGAAGATTGTTGCGGCAGCAAAGGAAGAGCTGGTATCCAGATCCGGCGCAGGAAATGATTTCCTCGGATGGATTGACCTTCCGGTCGCATATGACAAAGAGGAGTTCGCACGGATCAAGAAAGCGGCTGAGAAGATCAAGAGCGACAGTGAGGTGCTTCTGGTGATCGGTATCGGTGGTTCCTATCTTGGAGCAAGAGCTGCGATTGAGTTCCTTCGCCACAGCTTCTACAATATGGTGCCGCAGTCGGTGCGCAAGACCCCGGAGATCTATTTCGTGGGCAACAGCATCAGCAGCACGTATGTGACACACCTGATGGATGTGATCGGAGACCGTGATTTCTCCGTCAACATTATTTCCAAGTCCGGCACGACGACCGAGCCGGCGATCGCATTCCGTATCTTCAAGGAAATGCTGGAAAAGAAATACGGAAAGGCAGAGGCTGCAAAGCGTATTTATGCGACGACGGATAAGGCAAGAGGAGCCTTAAAGCATCTGGCGACGGAAGAGGGCTATGAGACATTCGTCGTTCCGGACGATGTCGGAGGACGTTTCTCTGTACTGACTGCAGTAGGACTGCTTCCGATCGCAGTCAGCGGTGCAGATATCGACCGTCTGATGGAAGGTGCAGCTTCCGGAAGAGCACATGCTCTGGAAGCACCGTTTGCAGAAAATGATGCGCTTCAGTATGCGGCACTGCGCAACATCCTGCTGCGCAAGGGCAAGGCGATCGAGGTACTCGCAAACTATGAGCCGAGCCTGCATTATGTATCTGAGTGGTGGAAGCAGCTGTACGGTGAGAGTGAGGGAAAAGACCAGAAGGGTATCTTCCCGGCATCGGTTGATCTGACGACCGACCTGCATTCCATGGGTCAGTTTATCCAGGACGGCAGCCGTATTCTCTTCGAGACGGTCCTCAACGTAGAGGAGTCCAAGTGCGAGCTCACGATCAACGAGGAGCCGGTCGATCTGGACGGCCTGAACTATTTGGCAGGTAAGACCGTCGACTTTGTAAATAAGAGTGCAATGAACGGAACGATCCTTGCACATACGGACGGAAATGTGCCGAACCTGATGGTAAAGATTCCGAAACAGGATGAGTTTTATCTTGGAGAGCTCTTCTACTTCTTTGAGTTTGCCTGCGGTGTCAGCGGATACGTCCTTGGCGTGAATCCGTTCAACCAGCCTGGTGTAGAGAGCTACAAGAAGAACATGTTCGCTCTGCTCGGCAAGCCGGGATATGAGAAGGAGAGAGAAGCGCTTCTTGCGAGACTGTAAGGAGCAGGGCCGTACCGGGAGCTATATACCAAAGTGACCGGGCGGTTTTGGAAATGGTGTGAGGGGGGATACTGCGGTATCCCCCTTTCTAGAGCCAGGACAAAGGAGGAGAACATGAAAATCGTATTTTTAGAAGCGGACAGTCTCGGCGAGGACATGAAGCTCGACCATTTTTTTGAGATCGGTGAGGTCGTCATTTATGGAAAGACGACAGTGGAGCAGGTGCCGGAGCGGATCGCAGAGGCGGATGCAGTCATCGTAAACAAGCTTCCGATGAATAAAGAGACCTTAGCCGGAGCAGGATTTCTGAAATATATCGGTCTGACGGCGACCGGCGTGAACAACATCGACTTTGACTATACGAATAAGCGCGGGATCACAGTCACAAATGTAGCCGGATATTCGACGGAGGTCGTGGCACAGCATACCTTTGCGATGATGTTTTACCTGCTGGAGCATCTGCGCTACTATGATGACTATGTAAAGTCCGGGAAATATGTGAAGAGTGAATCGTTCTGCCATATGGACCGGCGCTTCACGGAGCTTGCCGGGAAGACATGGGGGATTATCGGGCTTGGCGCGATCGGGAAGAAGGTCGCAGAACTTGCGACGGCATTTGGCTGCAAAGTGATCTACTACTCGGCATCCGGGAAAAAGCGCAGCGAGCTCTATGAGCAGGTGGATCTCGATACGCTGCTGGCCACTTCCGACATCGTATCCTGCCATGCACCGCTCAACGATAAGACGTATCATCTGATGGATTATGAACAGTTCTGTAAAATGAAGCCGACGGCGATCTTCATCAACGTCGGACGTGGTCCGATCGTGGATGAAAAGGGACTTGCAAAGGCACTGAAAAAGGAGAAAATCGGAGCAGCGGGGCTCGATGTGCTCGAGGTCGAGCCGATGGATCCGGAGAATCCGCTTTGCAAGCTCTCGGACAGTGACCGGCTTCTGATTACGCCGCACATTGCGTGGGCGGCTGTGGAGGCGCGCACCCGGCTTCTTCAGGAAGTCTATAAGAATCTGAAAGCGTTCCAGAAGGGAGAAAAACGAAATGTCTGCACAGGCTGAGCCAAGAGGGGGATCTGGGGTGTGGGACTTTCTGAGAAATCTTTCAGAGAAGCAAAAAGGAAATCGTTCGGAGCAGATGCCGGAGGAGCATCCGCGTATGCGCATTGGAAGGTATGCGGCGGCGGTGCTCCCGGCGGCACTGCTTTTGTATTACTGTACGCATGCAGCATTATATGCAGGTGAGCATCATACGTTCATTCTTGCAAGCGGTCGGACGTATGTCGTGTCACTCATCTGTTTTTTACTGATCGTGCTTGCACTTGCGCCGGTCCGGCTGTCAGAACGTGTGAATCGCATTGTTTCATGGAGCTGGTTTGTGCTCGCGCCGTTTGCGGTCTATTTTTCGCTGCTCTATATGAATGCGAGCAAATTCAATATCAAATTTTTTGAGCTGAACCGAATCGCACTCGTGCTCACGTTTGTCTTTCTGTTTCTGCTCGAGACTGCCGTGCTTATCGTGACAGGGAGTATCCGGTTTGCGGTCGTGACGATGGCGGTGCTCATCGCAGCGCTTGGCATTGCGAACAGCTTTGTCATTTCCTTCCGCGGGATGGCGCTCTCGGCGGCGGATCTGTTTTCCTTGGGGGCAGCTGCATCGGTCGCTTCGGAGTACACGTATGAACTGGACTGGTATATGTACATGGAACTGCTGTGTACCCTTGCGATCTGCATGTTCAGTTTGAAATTACATGGCGGAAGAATGCTACACCCGGCACTGCGGGCGGCCGTGCTCGTACTGTGGTGCGGTGTCGCAGGAAGCTTTTATTATCTGTGCTGCAAGACAGATTTTCTGGAGCAGCACGATATCCGCTCGCAGGGCTTTACCCATCAGCTGCGGTACAAGAACTACGACATGATCTTCACGACCCTGACGACGTGCTTTTACCTGTCGGTTCAGAAACCGGATGGGTATTCCCTGGATAAGGTGAAGGAGATCGCAGCGCCGTATCTGACGGGGGAGGATGCAGCAGCGGAGAGTACTGATGCGAAGCAGGTGTCGGAAGATACTGCCAATACGTCTGCCACGGGTACGACAAAAGTATCTTCGGAAAATACCACGGGTTCGGGAGATAACAGTACTACGTCCCAAAGCGGCAATGCCGCCGCCAACGCCGCGATCGCGGCGGGCGAGACGCCGAATCTCATCGTCATTATGAACGAGTCCTTTGCGGACTACACGAGCATCGGAAAAGGGCTCGATCTCTCCGAGGACTGCATGCCGTTTATTCACAGTCTGACGGAGAACACGATCAAAGGGACGGCCTACGTCTCGATCTTTGGTGGCAACACGCCGAACTCGGAATATGAATTTCTGACCGGCAATACGATGGGCTTTCTGCCGGCCTCTTCCGTCGGATTCAATCTCTTTGTGCGTGGCAATCTGCCATCTATCGCATCGGAGTTGAAGAGCCAGGGCTATGAGACGCTGGCCATGCACCCGTACCGCGGGACGAACTACCGGCGGAATCTGGTCTATCCGCAGATCGGCTTTGACACCTTCTACACCCGCGATGATTTCACGCAGGCAAAATACATCCGCAGCTATATCTCAGATGATACCCTGGCGCAGCGGATTATCACGGAGTTCAACAAGCATGAGGAGAGCACGGATACGCCGCTCTTTTCTTACAACGTGACGATCCAGAACCACGGCGGCTATTTTGCATCGAATACCCGGAATCTGGATCTGGACATCAAAGTGGAGGATCCGGAAGTCGACCAGACAAAGACGACTTTATATGTCAACCTGATCAAAGAGTCGGATCAGATGTTCAAAAATCTGGTGAACTATTTTGAGAATAAAGACGCGCCGACCGTGATCGTGATGTTCGGCGATCATCAGGCGAACCTTGGCGATGATACATATGAGTATCTGGTCGGAAATGAGGATGAGATCTCCCGGGAGGAGCGGATGGAAAAGTATAAAGTGCCGTTCGTGATCTGGGCAAACTATGACATCCCGGAGGAGACGATCGAGAAGACGAGCCTGAATTATCTCTACAGCATTCTGGCAGACCGCCTCGACTTTCCGATGACCGGCTACCAGAAATATCTGCTCGCCTTAAGTGAGAAAATCCCGGCGCTTTGTGCGCAGGGCTACTGGGGGGATGACGGGAACTATTATGAGCTGGACGATGATACTTCGCCGTATTATGACCTCGTAAACGAATACAACATTCTGGAATACAATGACATCTTCGGTGGGAAAGACCGCGATCTGGAATTTTTTGCGGATGTGCAGGGGCGCTGAGCATGCTCAGCGCTCAATCCCCCGTCGTGCCGGAAGCCCCTTGTCAAATGGGTGTTTGACTTTCCGGATTTCCGATACATAGTCAGCGAGCTCGATGAGCTGCGGGCTTGGATCGCGTCCGGTGAGGATGACCTCAAGGTGCTCCGGCTTGTTTTTTAAGAAATCGACGAGCAATGCCTCATCAAACAGCTTTGCGCGGATCGTATAGACGATCTCATCGAGAAAGAGGATGTCGTAGCCATCCTCTACGGCCAACTGTGTCACTTTTTTGAACTGTTCCGCGTAGAAGATGCGCCGCTGTGCCTTTTCTTCTTCACTCATCCGCATGCTGAATTTCTCATGCTCAAGCCCGGATAAAAAAGTAATATTTTTCAACTGTTCCATTGCGGCCCGTTCACTGGTCGCATTATTTTTCATAAACTGATAGATCAGGACCCGGAAGCCGTATCCGGCAGCGCGCACGCACAGCCCCATCCCGCAGGTCGTTTTTCCTTTTCCATTGCCGCAGTAAATGTGGATGCGGCCAAGTTCTTTATTGTCTGCCATGATAAAATCCTCCTGTTACGCAATGCCATACGTGCCAGACGGACATTCGTATGGTGAAAGAATACGGTTATGAAATTAGTATAGCGCATCCGGGGCAGATTTTGCAATTGGCTATTTTTTAGCATTGCAAAATCCGGGCCGGGTATGTTACACTGTCAGAATGTAAGGAGTGACTCCTGTTTTGATTTATGTGGGAAATGAGTTGCAGGAATGGCACACATCCGCCCAAATGAGGAAACGATTTTGAAAGATACAAAAAATACGATAGAAGATACAATTGAAAAAATAAAAGAAAATGTGAGAGAAAATAAGATTTCCTGTATTTTAATGATTGGGTTTCTTCTGCTTTTCTGTGTAGTCTCCGGGCCGGAGATCGCGCGGGAGGCGGCATCACAGCGTGTACAGACACAACCGGAAGGGGCTGTGGAGCAGGCCGTAGAGCAGCAGTCGGAGACGATGCAGACAGAGATGGAGTCCGAGACAGCGCAGACGGAAGAGACAGTCAAAGAGACTGAGCGCGAGACGGAGGCGGAGCCTGCGATGACACCGCAGCGGATGCGCGAGCTGCGGGCACGGTATGGAAAGCGGTTCCATATTCCGATGCTCACGCCATATGAGGATACCGATGCGACCGTTTATCTGGAGCTGCCGGAGCGCTTTCGTCTGCGCGGCTATGCGCTTCCGGAGATAAAGCCGGAGAAGACGATGGCAGGTCTTGAGCAGGTGCTCACAGAGCAGCTTTCGGAATACGAGGGCACATGGTCTGTCTATGTGAAGAACCTGAGCACGGATGAATCCTTCGTGCTCAATGATCAGCCGATGAAGTCGGCGAGTGTGATGAAGCTGTTTATCATGGGGACGGTTTACAAGGCGTTTGAGAGCGGAGAGCTGGAGCGGACAGAGGAGATCATGTCTCTGATGAATAAAATGATCAGCTACAGCGACAACGCTTCCTCCAATGCATTGCTTTCCAGACTGGGAAATGGCAGCTACGCGGACGGAATCGCGAAAGTGGATGCGTTTATCAAGGCGTATGGATTCAGTGATATGACCGTGGAATACAACGGCTTTGACGATTCGGCGACGATCATGAATCCGGAGCATTTCAACCAGGTGGCGGCGAAGGACTGCGGAAAGCTGCTCGAAGACATTTACCGCAGGACCTGGGTGAGCCGGAAGGTCAGCAACGAGATCGAGGACATGCTGCTCGCCCAGCAGACACGCTACAAGATCCCGGCAGGACTCCCGGAAGGTGTGCTGTGCGGCAATAAGACCGGAGAAATGGATACGACGGAGAATGATGCGGCCATCATTTACGCGCCGGACTGTGATTATATTCTGGTCGTGCTCTCGAATGGCTGGAGTTCGAAAGATCAGGCAGTGACAAGGATTCAGGCGGTATCATCGCTGGTCTACGATTATCTGAACGGCGATGAGAACGGACAGGAAGAATAGAGGAGGCGCTTATGTTCCGTCTGTGGGGAAAAATATGGAAGGACAATCATCTGGTGCGGGATGCAGTGGCCCAGGAGGCGAGCGACGACACGCGCACCCACAAGGTATTTCACACGCTGGATGAGCTTTGCCGGGAATTTGATCTTGGCAGACCGATCTGGCTGGAACGCAATATCAGGGAGTTTCAGCGGCACAATAAGACAAGGTTTCATCAGGACAGCTTTATCGAGGAGATCGATTTTGATTATCTGGAAATCCAGGTATTGGAGGAATGATTTCGGGAGTACAGCACCGGAAAATGGAGGATGCGACATATGGGGAAAAAGCAGACGTTTATTGTAGAGATTCAGGATACCCAATATGACAGCTGGCAGGGCAGCATTGAGTGGGTGCAGGGTCAGAAAAAACAGGCGTTTCGCAGCACGATGGAGCTGCTGCGGCTGATTGACTCTGTGACACGCGACAAAGGCGAAAACTGGCAGGAGCAGTAGACGAAAGGAGACGTTATCATGCAGATGAACATATTTGGCGGATTCAGTCTTTCAGACGGGCAGGTATCGATCAATGAGAGTACCTTACATTCCAATAAGCTGAATCGCCTGCTGATCTATATCCTTTTACACAGAGACCGGGATCTGCCGCATCAGGAGCTGATCGATACGTTCTGGCAGGAAGAACATTCCCGGAATCCCGAGGGGGCATTGAAGAACCTCGTGTACCGGCTTCGGACGGAATTGCGGGTTTTCGGTGCACAGGAGCTGATTCTGACCCTGCCGGGCGCTTATCGGTGGAATCCGGAGGTACCGCTTCAGACGGACTATGAGGAGATGGATGCACTGCTGGAAGCGGTGAAAAAGGAAGATGCGCCGGAACGGAAGCGTTACCTTGCAGAGAAGGCCATTGCGCTGTATAAAAAGGAGGCGCCGTTTCGGGCTTCTCAGGAGAGCTGGCTTTTGTCACGTCTGACGTATTACCGGCTTCAGTATCTGGAGACGGTGAAAGTATTGTGCGGGATTTACGAAAAGGAGCAGGAATGGGATGCGATCGAGCGTGTCACGACCCAGGCGCTGGAGGTTGACGGACTGGATGAGGATCTCCACTACTGGCGTGTAAAGAGTCAGATCGGAGCGCAAAATTATGAGCAGGCATTGCAGTATTATGATTATGGGAAGAAGCTGTTCTACGATCATCTCGGTATCCGGGATGTAGGGCGGTTCCATGAGCTTTATAATGAGATCTTATCGCTTTCCACCAATCAGATGTCGGACATCGGCAGCCTTGTGGCTTCTGTCACGGAGAAGGAAGAGCCAAAGGAAGTATTTGTCTGTGAGTACCCGGTCTTCCGGGAGATTTACCGCGTGGAAGCGCGTCGGATCCGACGCACCGGCATTGCGGAATATATGCTGCTCATCACGATGAAGCCGAGCAGTACATCAAAGTCCGATGCACAGGGGCTTGAAGAGCGGATGCGGACCGGTATGCAGATCCTGGAGGATTTGCTGAAAAGGACGCTGCGCACCGGAGATGTGGTCGCACAGTACAGCAATACGCAGTATGTCGTGCTCCTTCCGGCCTGCAATTATGAGTCGACAAAGCTGGTGGCAGACCGGATCGAGCGTCTGTTCCGCACAGAGGCAGGGAAACGGCGGCTCGTATTGCAGTTTGAAGTAGAGGAAGTGTTCACCGCGACAGAAGGATAAGGGCAGGAGGTGAAGCGGACGGTGGAAATGCAGACAATGCGAAACAGATTGCCCAGAAATGCGATGCGGCTGTGCATCGACGCAAGCCATGCGTACGATGTGTCAGGAAGACTGTACAGCAGAATGACCGGTACCTATCTGCGCTTTGCAAGTATGGCAGAACTGCTGCTGGAGACGGATGCATTACTGGATGAGATCGGAAGCCCGCAGGCTTTTCAGCGAAAGCGGATCTTCAGTACGGGAAATCCTAATGAGATGACGGATATCCGGAGCACGACAGAGCAGCCATTCAATGTGGATGGTGTGCTCGAAGAAGAGATGGGAAAATGCGCCACCTTTGAGCTGGTCGTCCAGTCCCGCATGCATGCTTCCTGGCAGGGCTTTCTGGCAGACCCAAACGGAGTACCGCTGGGGAGCTTTGAGAGCGAGCTGCAGCTGATGGAGCTGGTGCTTGGGGCGCTGCACGAAATACATACGAACGAATCATGAGAAGATAATTTTCGTGTGCAATCTACCTGCATTCATAACAAAATATATTGCAGGGAATCAAATCATTGCAAGGGATAATTTATTCTATAGATTTATTATATATTACAGGATATCGGTGATTACCATCACAGCATGGCAGCAGGTATCCTGTATTTTTTAACCGAATCAAGCAAGTCCCCTGCTTCAATTGCGCAAAGCAATAAGCAGTAGGTTGGGACTTGCTTGTATCAGGAGTGGTATAAGCCACTCCTGATAAGCTGCGAAGCAGCTATTTGGTTATGAGCAAGTAGCGAAGCGGATTGCGAATATCCGCTATCCGCTTGACCCGAATCAAGAAAATCCCCCCAAAAATGAGGAGTGCCCCCGGCGTCTGGTACACCGGAGGCTATTATGAAAAAATTTATCAATATGTGTAATGCTATTACAACCATATCTTCGATTCAACTTGGATCGCTCCTTGAAAGTAACTTTACTATAACATGCATTTGTGAATGAAATATGAATAAAAAATGAATAAATAGTAAATACATCGTGAAAATAACATAAAAACAAGAAAAATAGAGAAAGAAATTGTCAAAAATATACATACAGCGCCGCGTTACCACTTCAAACCATCAGTCAATAAGACGGCAACATGCATTTGCAATCCGCTTTGTTAAAAAAGAGTTTCCATTTCCGGGACAGATGTAGTAAAATAAATCTGATTGACATTTCAGACGTGTATCTTCGGTAGTTCCGGAGAAGAAAGGAGTATAAAATGAGCAACATTCCAACACCACATATAGCAGCAAAAGAGGGAGATTTCGCAAAGACGGTCCTGATGCCGGGCGATCCGCTCCGTGCAAAATTCATCGCTGAGACATTTCTGACGGACGCGGTACTTGTAAACAATGTCCGTGGCGTCAACGGCTATACCGGCTATTACAATGGCAAGCGTGTATCTGTCATGGCAAGCGGAATGGGCATGCCGTCCATGGGTATTTATTCCTATGAGCTGTTTAATTTTTATGACATCGACAATATCATCCGCATCGGTACGGCTGGTTCCATTCACCCGGACCTGAAGATCCGCAATGTCGTACTGGCAATGGGCGCATGCACCGATTCTAACTACGGTGCACAGTACGAGCTGCCGGGTACCTTTGCACCGATCGCTTCCTTCGAGCTTCTGCGCAAGGCAGTAAAGCAGATTGAGGAGATGGGCAATATTGGCTATAAGGTCGGCAACGTCGTCAGCTCCGATGTATTTTACAGCGACCGTCAGACGACAGCAGCATGGCAGAAGATGGGCGCACTGGCAGTCGAGATGGAGTCCGCAGCACTCTATATGAATGCGGCACGCGCAGGCAAGAATGCACTGACGATCTGCACGATCTCCGACAGCCTTGTGACCGGAGAAGTGACGACAGCAGAAGAGCGTCAGACAAGCTTCAGTGATATGATGAAGATCGCGCTGGAGATCGCGTAAGCAGACAGAAGGGAGCTGTGAAGATGGACAGCCAGAAAAATAAAGTGACAGATCTGATCCGCCTCGCCTATGAGGCGCAGAAGCGTTCCTACAGCCCGTACTCCGGATTCCAGACCGGAGCGGCGCTGGAGACGGCAGCTGGCAAAGTATATCAGGGCTGCAACATTGAAAATGCAGGCTATACGCCGTCAAACTGTGCGGAGCGCACGGCATTTTTCAAGGCGGTATCCGAAGGGGAGCGTTCTTTTACAAGAATCGCGGTTGTCGGAAACTTTCCGGGCAAGCAGGGAGACTACTGTGCGCCGTGTGGCGTCTGCCGTCAGGTGATGCGGGAGTTCTGCAATCCGGAGACCTTTGAGATCATCATTGCCAGAGGGCCGGAGGATTATAAGAGTTTTCTTTTAAAGGAGCTTTTACCGGAGAGCTTCGGGCCGGACGATCTGGAACAATAACTGCGGAACAGGAATAAGTGGAGTGTGACAATGAAAGAAAAGGATAATTTCTGGGAAATCGAAGAGCGGAAGGATGAAGCGGGACTTGGCAATCCAAAGCGTACGGTCTGCGTCATCGGACACAAGAATCCGGATACGGATTCGATCTGCTCGGCGATTGCCTATGCTTATCTGAAAAATTTAGATGGTGGCGATTTCCGCTACGTCCCGGTGCGGGCGGGACAGATCGGTGCGGAGACACAGTATGTGCTGAACCACTTTCAGGTGGATGCGCCGCCGTTTCTGGACAACATCGGTACCCGTGTGCGGGATATGGCGATCCGGCAGGTGCCGGGGGTGCGCAGCAATATTTCCCTGAAAAATGCATGGAACCTCATGATTACGCAGAACGTATATACGCTGCCGATCACAAATGAGGAGAATCAGCTCAAAGGACTGATCACGGTCAATGATATCGCCAAATCCTACATGGAAGAGTACGACAGCGCGATCGTATCGGTGGCGCGTACGCCGTACCGCAATATTTTAGAGACGCTCGATGCCGAGATGGTAGTCGGGGATGAGGATGCCTACTTTGATAAAGGAAAGGTCGTCATCGCCGCGGCGAATCCGGATGTCATGGAAAATTATATCGAAGAGCATGACATGGTCATCCTCGGCAACCGCTATGAGTCACAGCTGTGTGCGATTGAGATGCAGGCGGGCTGTATTGTGGTATGCCTTGGTGCGCCGGTATCCCGGACGATCCAGCGGCTGGCGAAAGACCGCAACTGTTCGATCATCGTGACGCCGCTCGATACCTATGCGGTAGCGCGGCTCATCAACCAGAGTATGCCGGTCGATTTCTTTATGAAAAAAGAGAACCTCATGACGTTCCATCTGGCAGACTATACCGAGAACATCCGTGATACGATGTCGAAAAAGCGTTACCGTGACTTTCCGATCCTTGATCAGAGCGGAAAGTATGTGGGCATGATTTCCAGACGTAATCTCCTCGGTGTGCGCAAGCGTGGCCTGATCCTGGTGGACCACAATGAGGTGACACAGGCCGTCGACAATGTGCTCGACGCAGAGATCATGGAGATCATCGACCATCACCGGCTCGGTTCCCTTGAGACGATGACGCCGGTCTACTTCCGCAATCAGCCGGTCGGCTGTACGAGTACAATCATTTACCAGATTTATCAGGAAAAGATGGCGGATATCCCGAAAGAGATCGCCGGTCTGATGTGTTCTGCGATCATTTCGGATACGTTACTGTTCCGTTCGCCGACGTGTACGCCGCTGGATGTCGAGGCGGCAAAACGGCTCGCCGTGATCGCCGGGATTGAGTGCGAGAGCTATGCACGTGAGATGTTCGCAGCGGGCAGTGACCTGCAGGCACGGACACCAGAGGAAATTTTCTATCAGGATTTCAAGCAGTTTGAATTTGGAGACTGGAACATCGGCATCGGTCAGATCACGTCGATGAGCAGTGAGGAGCTCGATCATATCAAGCAGCGCCTCATGCCGTATATGGAGCAGGTATTTGCAAAGCATGATGCGGATATGGTATTTTTCATGCTCACGGATATCTTAAGCGAATCCTCTGAGCTGCTCTGTTATGGCAAGGGCGCGGATGAGCTCATTCAGGAGGCGTTTGGCCAGAAGGTCGTGCAGAACAGCGCGATGCTGCCGGGTGTCGTATCCCGGAAGAAGCAGCTGGTGCCATCCTTTATGGCTGCGATCAACCGCATGACGATGGTATAGGAGGACGATATGGCAAGACAGAACTGGCGGGCCGGCAACATGCTCTATCCGCTTCCGGCGGTGATGGTGAGCTGCCAGCGCCCGGGAGAAAAACCGAATATTATCACGGTGGCATGGACCGGGACGATCTGCAGTGCGCCTGCGATGGTATCGATCTCTGTCCGCCCGGAGCGGTATTCCTACGATATTATCCGGGAGACCGGGGAATTTGTCATCAACCTGACGACGGAAAAACTGGCGTATGCGACCGATTTCTGCGGCGTGCGCTCTGGCCGGGACGTCGATAAATTTGAGGCGGCCCATCTGACCCCGATACCGGGCGTGCACGTAGCGGCACCGCTGATCGGGGAGAGCCCGGTTGGTATCGAGTGCCGCGTGAAGGATGTGATTGAGCTCGGCTCCCATCACATGTTCCTTGCGGACGTGCTCGGCGTGAGCGTGGATGATGCCTATATGGACGAAAAAGGCAAGTTTGACATGAACCGCGCCGGGATGATGGTGTATTCACACGGGGAATATTTCGGCCTTGGAAAGTCACTTGGCACCTTTGGCTACAGCGTCCGAAAACGCAAAAAATAATAAGTAAAACTTACCAAAAAGTGTATTAATGATTAAATTTTATTTACAAATGGGAACTTTGTGGTATACTAGGGCAGGCGGGGTATAAAGAAACAATAGAGGTGTCCTATGGAACAATACATTATCAGAGGCGGAAATCCGCTGGCCGGAGAGGTCGAGATCAGTGGTGCGAAAAATGCAGCACTCGGAATTCTTGCAGCTGCAATTATGACAGATGAGACAGTGCTGATTGAGAATCTGCCGGATGTCCGGGATATCAATGTACTCTTAGAGGCGATGGAGAGCATCGGAGTAAAGGTAGAACGGATTACCAGACATGCAGTTATGATGAACAGCGCCCAGATCGGAGATGTGAGCGTTGACTATGAGTATATTAAGCGGATTCGTGCATCCTATTATTTGATCGGAGCACTGCTTGGAAAGTATAAAAAGGCGGTCGTACCGCTTCCGGGAGGCTGCAATATCGGCAGCAGACCGATCGATCTTCACATCAAGGGCTTCAAGGCGCTTGGCGCAAAGGTGGAGATCCGCAATGGATTTATTTTTGCAAATGCAGAGCATCTGCATGGAAGCCATATCTTTTTAGATACGGTATCGGTCGGGGCGACGATCAATATCATGATGGCGGCTTCGATGGCAGAGGGCTATACGATTATCGAGAACTGTGCGCGTGAGCCGCACGTCGTAGACGTAGCGAATTTCCTCAACAGCATGGGAGCGAACATCAAGGGCGCCGGGACGGACGTGATCCGGATCCGTGGCGTACAGAAGTTCCACAAGACGGAGTATTCCGTCATCCCGGATCAGATTGAGGCTGGTACGTTTATGTTTGCCGCAGCAGCGACACGCGGCGATATCATGGTAAAAAATGTCATCCCGAAGCACCTGGAGGCGACGAGTGCGAAGCTCCTTGAGATCGGCTGTGAGGTGGAGGAGTTTGACAATGCGGTGCGCGTGGTCGCATCCAAACGGCTTTGCAGCACGAATGTGAAGACGCTTCCGTATCCGGGCTATCCGACCGACATGCAGCCGCAGATCGGCGTGACGCTGGCGCTTGCGAAGGGTACGAGCATCGTGACGGAGAGCATTTTTGAGAATCGATTCAAGTATATGGACGAGCTGGCCCGGATGGGTGCAGATGTCCGTGTCGAAGGAAATACCGCGATCATCACCGGAGTGGAGCGGCTGACCGGAGCCCGTGTCAGCGCACCGGACTTAAGAGCGGGAGCCGCACTGGTTATCGCAGCTCTGGCGGCGGATGGGATCACGGTAGTCGATGACATCGTCTATATTCAGCGGGGCTATGAGTGCTTTGATGAGAAGCTGCGCAGCCTCGGTGCGGAGATTGAGATGATCAACAGCGAAAAAGAGGCGCAGAAGTTCCGACTGCGCTGTGGCTGAGTGTAAGGCAAAAGGCTGCCAGTGATGGCAGCCTTTTGAACACAGGTCGCAAAGCAACTGCGTTCATGAGCAAGTAGCGAAGCTAGGTCCCGTCAGCAGAAGCCCAGCAGCAAAGCTGCAGAGATGAGCTGCAGGGATGGATTGCGAATGTCCGCTTTACTATATAGAGAAAACAGGAGGACTTGGTATGATCAGATTGTACGACACAGGAGCCTATCTTGTGCATGGCACAGACATCATTGCAGACGATCCGGATGCGGCAGCAAAGCTGAAGCAGGCGGTCGGTGAGCACATCCCATCCAGAGAAGAGGCGGCAAAAGAGACGATCGCCTACTCGATTCTGAAGGATCACAATACGTCCGGGACGATGGACAAGCTGAAGATCAAATTTGATAAGCTGACCTCCCACGACATCACGTTTGTGGGCATCATCCAGACGGCGCGTGCGTCAGGACTGGAGAAATTCCCGGTGCCATACGTACTGACCAACTGCCACAACTCTCTGTGTGCGGTCGGCGGCACGATCAATGAGGATGACCACATGTTTGGACTGACCTGTGCGAAAAAGTACGGCGGTGTCTATGTGCCGCCACATCAGGCAGTCATCCACCAGTTTGCACGGGAGATGCTTGCCGGTGGCGGAAAGATGATCCTTGGATCGGACTCCCATACCCGCTATGGTGCACTCGGCACGATGGCGATGGGCGAGGGCGGACCGGAGCTGGTAAAGCAGCTGCTGAACCAGACTTACGATATCAATATGCCAAAGGTCGTAGCGATTTATCTGAAGGGCAAGCCGATCAAGGGCGTTGGCCCGCAGGATATCGCGCTGGCAATCATCGGTGCGGTATTCGCAAATGGCTACGTCAATAATAAAGTCATGGAGTTTGTCGGACCTGGTGTGGCAAACTTAAGCGCAGATTTCCGAATCGGCGTGGATGTCATGACGACCGAGACGACCTGTCTGTCCTCGATCTGGAGAACCGACGATACGATCCGGGAATTCTATGAGATTCATGGACGGACCGAGGACTACAAAGAGCTGAATCCGGGCGCGGTGGCTTACTACGATGGCGTCGTGGAGGTCGACCTTGATAAGATCCGCCCGATGATCGCGATGCCGTTCCATCCGAGCAATACATACACGATCGAAGAGCTGAACGCGAACCTCATGGACATTCTCGATGATGTGGAGAAGCGTGCGCAGGTCAGCCTGGACGGTGCGGTTGAATTTTCTCTGAAAAATAAAGTCCATAATGGAAAGCTGTACGTCGATCAGGGTATCATTGCAGGCTGCGCAGGAGGCGGCTTTGAGAACATCTGCGATGCGGCGGATATTCTTCGTGACCACTATATCGGTGCGGATGAATTTTCTTTGAGTGTCTACCCGGCGAGCACGCCGATCTATATGGAGCTGGCGAAGAACGGGCGTCTGGCAGACCTGATCAAGAGCGGTGCGATCGTGAAGACCGCGTTCTGCGGACCGTGCTTTGGTGCAGGCGACACTCCGGCAAACAATGCGTTCAGTATCCGCCATTCGACCCGGAATTTCCCGAACCGTGAGGGCTCGAAGCTGCAGAACGGCCAGATCGCGTCCGTAGCACTGATGGATGCGAGATCGATCGCGGCGACCGCGGCGAACAAGGGCTATCTGACTGCGGCGACTGATGTCGATGCAGACTTCACGAAGCCGAAATATTTCTTTGACAGCAGTATTTATGCGAACCGCGTCTTTGACAGCAAGGGCGTGGCAGATCCGAGCGTGGAGATCCAGTTTGGCCCGAATATCAAGGACTGGCCGGCGATGTGTGCGCTGACCGATAATCTGATCCTCAAAGTGGTATCCGAGATTCACGATCCGGTGACGACGACCGATGAGCTGATTCCGTCCGGTGAGACGTCTTCCTACCGTTCGAATCCGCTTGGCCTGGCAGAGTTTGCGCTCTCCAGAAAGGATCCGGCCTATGTGGGACGCGCAAAGGCCGTGCAGGCAGCGGAGAAGGCAAGAGAGGCAGGCGAGGATATGGCAGCGGCGCTTCCGGAACTTTCGGATGTACTTTCTGCGATCCGTACCACTTATGAAGTGACACCGGAGAATACCGGAGTCGGCAGCACGATCTTTGCGGTCAAGCCGGGCGACGGTTCCGCACGTGAGCAGGCTGCTTCCTGCCAGAAGGTACTCGGCGGCTGGGCGAACATCGCGAACAGCTACGCGACGAAGCGCTACCGCTCGAACCTGATCAACTGGGGTATGCTCCCGTTCCTGATTCCGGAAGGAGACCTTCCGTTTACAAACGGTGATTACCTGTTTGTTCCGGGCATCCGGACAGCCGTTACGCAGAGCCAGACGCAGATCCCGGCGTTTGTCGTAAAGAATGGCGCACTTGTGCCGTTTACCCTTGGCCTTGGCGAGATGACTCCGGACGAGCGCCAGATCATTCTGGATGGCTGCCTGATAAATTTCAACCGGGTAAAGTGATATAGCATTGGTAAAAGAATAAGAAAAAAGAAGATCGGATGGCATGCTGGAAAAAAGTATGCCATCCGTTTTTTTGCTAATCTATCAAGGCTTGGCAGAAACAGCGATGCTGGGAAAGGTGCAGCATTGTAGTTTATATGTGGATATGGCTGGTGTCATCAACATAAAAAGAAAGAATATTTGCGAAAAATCAGAAAATATACGCAATTAATGCAATAAATAATGATAAAAATAAAATAAATAGAAGAAAATTAAGAAATAATATTGACAAATTTTAAGAAATTTGCTATGATACAGCCATCAACAAACAATTTGTTGTTCCTATAGATCACAGCTATAGACAATGAATTAGAGAGAATGGAGGTCGATTCCAATGGAGATAGTCTCAGAAAGTCATAGCAGTACATGCGGTCGGGAAGATGTTTCCTGTAGAAAAGACCTCAGTCAGAGCTGATTCGATTATCGTAGAGAAACGAAAATTGGAGAGAGCAGAATCCTCTGACTAGGCACATTTTCCCGTTTGTTCCCGTAAGCAATGGGCCGATGGTCGTGTTTACAGGTGTCTTTGCTTCTATATCAGAAACGGATAAGCCTGATACAGAGAGGCATAGCCTGATGGATTCAGCCCCAGAAGACAAAGCTTAGGCATCCGGCGCTGGCCGACTGCGTAGACCGGAACCAAAAGAGGTCGTTCCACCGGGACGATAGTTCCACTTAGGTCACTCGCAGATCATAGAGTCGAAGATCGTGTGCCAGAAAATATAACGGAATCGGGTAAATTTCCTGCATCCTATGCACAGAGCAATTGGTCACAGGTTCAGATTTACCTGCATCAGAAGAAAAGAAGCATACCGAGTGAGGCCGGAGATATACCGCATGATTTATAACAGAACAGTACGTGTAAAGAAACGACTGTATCCATTATAAATGAACCACAGGAAAGGTGCTCTCCAATTAGTTACCTGAAAATATAATTCCTATTTTATCAGATAAAGTAACAGCAAATAAATCAAAAAACAGAATATGCAAATGAAATGACAAGAAGGGAGATGCGATGCTCGCATCTCTCTTTTTTTCCATATTTTTCTGGCAGGAAGTTTTGACAAGGAAATACAGGTATGGTACACTAAAGCAGAAATATTGGACATTCATTAAGATGAAAATACCTGTAAAGGTGAAGATAGACGGGGTGACAAAATTGGATAAGTACGAGTACAACCTCAAACTCGAAGAGATTGATAAACTGGTAGATCAGGGCGACTATGAAGAGGCCGCCAATCTTGCCGATACGATTGAATGGAAGAGAGTCCGGAATGTCCGGACACTTTGTCTGATTAGTGAAATATATGAGGCAGCCGGACGGCTGCCGGACAGTAAGCGGATTCTGGAGAGAGCTTACCGCAAGACACCGGTGGGGAGAAATGTATTATACCGACTGGTAGAGGTGACGACCGCGCTGCAGGAGTATGATGAGGCGCTGGAATATTACACCGAGTATGTGCAGGCGGCTCCGCATGACAATAACCGCTATATTTTAAAATACAAGCTGTACCGTGGCAGAGGCAGCTCGGTCGAGGAGCTGATCGCGATTCTGGAGGAGTATCTTGGACAGGAGTACACGGAGCGCTGGGCATATGAGCTCGCAAAGCTGTACCGGCAGGCCGGCCAGATGCAGAAGTGCCTGGCAGCCTGTGATGATCTGGTGCTCTGGTTCCACAGCGGAAAGTATGTGCAGAAGGCGCTGGAGCTGAAGCGAAAATATGCAGCGCTCACGCCGAAGCAGCAGCAGATCTATGAGGAATGCGTGCAGGAGGCAGCAGAGAGCCGCCTGGAGCAGGAGGAAGAGCACGAGCAGCAGGAGCCGGAAGCTACCGCAGAGCCGGCACCGGAGCCGGTGGTCGATCTGGGAAGTACCGACGGGGAAATGATGGCGGAAAAGATCATCGCTGAGACGGAAAAAGAGATCGCAGAGGAAGTGACGGCTCAGACACAGAAGGTGGAGCAGCAGGAGCAAAAGGGCGGTGAGGAAACCGTTCAGGCACCGACACGGAAGCTTGGCGGAGCAGCTGAACCGCCGAAGGCAGTGCCGGAAACACCGCAGACGGCACAGGCAGCAGCACCGAAGCCATTCAATCCAGAGGAGCTTCAGGTAAATCTGGCACGCAGTATGCGTGAGATTGTATCCGGTGTAGGGCATCGTCCGGAAATCCCGGAGGAAGATGTGCCGGCATCGGTCGAGAGCCGTCCGCGCATGACGCAGAAGGTCGAGGTGCCGAACACCAAAATCCCGACAGCGGGAAAGCTTTCCATCGATGATATTTTACTCTCAATGGGAGAGAGAGGAAAAGACTACGCGGCAGCAAGGGCAGGCCATTCGACCGCACAGCCGGCAGCGGCACCGAACGAGACCACGGCTGCTGTGCAGGAGCCGGAGAACAGCGAGACAGAAGCCGCAGCGACGGTTGCGGCAGAGGAAGTGGTGCAGGAGACACCGCAGGCGACCGAGGAGGCAGCGCAGAATCCGGGCCGCGAGGAGGCAGCAGCATCGGTACCGGAGCAGTCTGCAGAGCCGGAAATGACCGCAGATGAAGCGCTCGATCCGGAAGCAGAACCGGCAACCACCTGTGAGGAAGAACCGGTACCGGAGACTCCGGTTGCGACGGATGCAGAGCAGGCAGACCATGTGACAGAAGCAACGATACCGTCGGAGGCAGAAGATACAAACTATCCGGGTATGGAGGCAGAGCAGCCGGAGACGACCCGCCAGGAGCGCCCGCGCCGTCCGCTTCCGCGCAGAAGCGTAGCGGAGGCAGCGGTCGAGGATCTGACAGATGCACAGCGGGAGGCACTGCAGTATACGAGCAACCCGGAGAGACTGCTGCGCAACAAGCGGTCGCTTCCGACTTATACCGAGGAGGCAGCGCCTGCTGACAGGACGATGCCGGCAGAAGCCCAGGGATTTGCAGCAGAGCAGAAGCAGGGAATCGCACCGGATCTGGGCGCAACACGCAAAGCGCCGTCACGGGAGGAACTCTTAGAGGCGGCGAGAAAAGATCTGCATGCAAAAGCTGCGATGCATGTTCCTGCTGAACGTGCAGAGATGCCGCAAAGTACCGCAAAGACTGGTGTGCAGCCACAGCCGGAGGAAGAAGTCCCAATGGCAGAGCAGCCGTATGAGAGGCCGCAGAATGATCCGGAAGCGGAATACGATGACTGGGATGAGTCATATGAGGAGAGCCCGCAGGAGTCTGATGAAGACTATCGGGAACCGGATGCGGATTACGATGAGTCAGAGGAAGAACCGTATTACGATGACGATTATCTGATGATTCCGGAACATCTGCGTGGACTGTTCAGCGGGTTTACTGAGATCCCGGAGCTGGAGGATCAGATCGCGAATGCAATCATTCAGGCGCAGTCCAAGGGGGATGACCGCACTTCAAAGAGCGGCAACATTCTGATTTTTGGTGCACATGGATCCGGAAAGACGACACTGGCGATGAATCTTGCGAAAGCGATTGCACAGGACCGTGGCAGCCAGGTCGTAAAGATGGCAAAAATTTTTGCGGCAGACCTGAATAAGAAAGATATCGCATCGACGGTCGCAAAGATCGCAGGCGGTACGCTGATTATTGAGGAGGCCGGAGATCTCGATGATGAGACCGTCGATCAGCTGACGACGGCGATGGAGTTCCGGACCGACGGACTGATCCTGATCCTGGAGGATGAGCAGAAATACGTACATGAGCTTCTGATGCGCCACCCGCGCTTTACGATGAAGTTCACGGCGCAGATTTATATTCCGGA
>JAQXGF010000073.1 GCA_029006155.1 Lachnospiraceae bacterium | reverse complement strand
CGGTGTATCTGAGCTGAAGGATGGTGCGACCGAGCTGAAGGATGGCATGAAGGAGTTTGACGAGAAGGGTACCAGCAAGCTGAAAGACCTTGCAGATGGCGACCTGAGCGATCTCTTCGAGCGCATCAAGGCACTGAGTTCCGATGATTATACCTATGAGACCTATAGCGGAAGAACCGCCGGCATGGATGGTGGCGTGAAGTTCATCATCGAGACTGCCCCGATCGAGACAGATGATTGATGACAACGATAGATTATAAGAGCTAATGATTTGAATATCCCTTTGTCAAATGTACTGTAAAGTCAGGCATTTGATGAAGGGGTATTTTATTATCACATATAAAAAATGAGAATACGGACTTAGCGAAGCCAGGCTCTGTCAGCAGAAGCCCCGCAGCAAAGCTGCAGAGATGAACTGCAGGGATGGATTGCGAATGTCCGCTTTGCGAACAATGCGCTATGATTTTGCAGATGCTTCGTTATTTATCCATTTACAGTATATGGAAATAAATAGCGATGAACAAAAAATTTACACAGAAACAGAAAATAAATTTTGTATAATCTGCTATGTGCTCCGGGCAGGATTTACTTGCACCACATCTGCATCTATGTTATTATTAAAGTATTGCCAGCGAAAAACAGAAGTTGGACAAAATTTTCCGGAAATATACCGGATACAGACATGAGGAATGGCATGCAAGCACTATTTTTTGACATCGATGATACCTTATACAACCAGCTGGAGCCATACGCGCGAGCCTTTGAAAAGGTATTCGGCGGATGGATCACACTGGATATTTCCGATCTGTTTCGCAGAAGCAGAAAGCACAGCGATGCATCTTATCAGCTGCTTTTGGAGGGGAAGATCGACTCCGAGCAGATGTTCATTTACCGCATTCAAAAGGCACTGGAAGAGTTTGGGGTTCAGGCAGATGATACATCGTGCCTGGAGTTTCAACGCCGGTATGAGGAGTATCAGGGACAGATTCATGTGCCGGAAGCGACGAAGCGGCTGATGGATGAATGCCTGCAAAAAGGGATTCGCCTTGGTGTGATTACCAATGGTGCACATGACCATCAGATGGACAAAGTACATGCGCTGCAGCTTGCACACTGGATTCCGGAGACATGCATCCTCATCTCAGAAGACTGTGAGGCAGCAAAGCCGGATGCAAGGATTTTCCGGCAGGCCGAGGCAACCGTTGGGGTTTCGGCAAAGGAGTGTTGCTACGTGGGAGACTCGTGGAAAAATGATATCGTTGGAGCGAAGCAGGCGGGCTGGAGTGCCGTGTGGCTGAATCGACACGCACTTCCATTAGCACAGAATGTCACACCGGATGCGATTGTTTCTGACGATAAGCAGCTGTATGACTGTGTTATCCGTATGGTTTGATTGCGCTATCTTCTTCAAGATGGATTACCACATTTTCTTTGGCTTTGTTCCGGCTATATTAAGGTTTTATTAAAGAACTGTTCATAAAAATAAGTTATCCTTATAACAGATCAGATGAATCAGAAGTATGTCTGTTCTGCATAATAATTATAAATGTGTCTGGAAAAAATGATAGAAAAAACACATTTATAAATAAACATGAAAAGGAAGATTTACAATTTGACTAAGAAAAAATTTCAGACACTTCGTATCCGGATTGGTAAAATCGTGCCGGAGTATGCATGGCTTCCACTGATTTTTGAACTGACGTTAAATATGCTCGTCTATTCCGGAAGCAGGATTTTTACGGCACACTGGCGGCATTACAATATCGAGACAGCACTGGATCGGAGCATTCCGCTTGTGCCATGGACGATTATCATTTACTTTGGATGTTATCTGTTCTGGGCGGCGAATTATGTGCTCTGTGTCCGGATGGACCGTAGAAGTGCTTGGCAGTTTTTGAGTGCAGATTTTCTGGCGAAGCTGGTTTGTCTGGCCTGTTTTCTGATTCTGCCTACGACAAATACGAGGCCGGAGATTACCGGAAGTTCCATATGGGATACCGTAATGCGCTTCTTATATCAGATTGATGCCGCGGATAATCTCTTCCCGTCGATTCATTGCCTGACGAGCTGGTTCTGCTACATCGGCATTCGCGGACGCCGTGAGGTGCCAAAGTGGTATCGCGTATTTTCCTGCCTGTTTGCGCTGGCTGTGTTCGTATCGACACTGACGACGAAGCAGCACGTGGTCATTGATGTGATTGCAGGCGCGGTGCTGGCGGAGGTGGCATACTGGGTAGCTGGCTATACTGGATTTGATTCGTATTACGGAAGAATAGCGGCGAAAGTAAACCGCAAAGTATTTAAGGGACAGCTGTTATAAAATATGATCATCTGTATCATTTGTACCTTTTAGTGCGTACAGAAGAAAATTGATTTTTCTTGATACAAAGTATATATGTGTTTTATTTTGATATGCTCTGTGAAACGAAATACGCCGCTGCAAGCAGATTACGTTGGTTCGTTGTTCA
>JAQXGF010000072.1 GCA_029006155.1 Lachnospiraceae bacterium | reverse complement strand
ACTGCCGGATATAAATCCCCTGAGACTCGATAAAATCATCAAGGTCCTCGATCGTCTCCTGCGCCCAAGTCTCACTTATCGTAGAATGCTTCTGCGCTGACGGCTGCTCATGCTGCCCCGCGTTTCCCATTTTCCGTATTTCCTCAGAATCGTGTTCTTTTTCGTTTTTACTCATACTGGAATCTCCCTTCTGCACAAAACCGTGCTCCGTTTGTTCCACACTTTTCCCTCTTATCCTTACTCGTTGTCCTTCGTCCAGAATCCTTCCTGACCGAGCTCGGTCATCTTCACGCCGCGCTCCCTGCGGTCCTTGAACTGCAGCTCCGGATTCTTGATGCTGACTCTCGTGCCACCCGGCACGGAAGAAGTAATAAATGCATTCGAACCGATGACCGCCCCTGCTCCGATGACCGTATCACCGCCGAGAATGGACGCACCGGAATACACCGTCACATTATCCTCCAGCGTCGGATGACGCTTCGTATTGCGCAGGCACTGACCACCTCTGGTCGAGAGCGCACCTAATGTCACGCCCTGATAGATCTTCGCGTAATCGCCGATCTTGGTCGTCTCACCGACTACCACACCCGTACCATGATCGATAAAGAAATACCGTCCGATCGTCGCGCCCGGATGAATATCGATACCAGTCAGACTGTGGGCATACTCCGTCATCATACGCGGAATAAGCGGCACACCGAGCACATGAAGCTCATGCGCGATCCGGTTGACCGTGATCGCAAACACGCCCGGATACGAAAAGATGACCTCATCCGTATTAAAAGCCGCCGGGTCTCCGTCATACGCCGCCTGCACATCCGTCGCCAACACTTCTCTAAGCGCCGGGATCCGTTTTAAAAACGCCTTTACGATCTCTTCCGCCCGAAGCTGCGCATCTTCCTCCCGGATGCCCTTCTCATTTGTATGATAGAGCGCCTTCGCCACCTGCTTGCGCAGACGGTAATGAATATCCTCCAGCAGTTCTCCGACATGGTATTCAATTGACTGCGCGTTCAGATTTTTTACCTCAAAATATCCCGGAAATACCACACTGCGGATCTCTTCCAGAATATCAATAATGATGTCTTTATTAATGCGGTTTCTTGTATTAATGCTGCAGGTCTCCGGATGCTCCTCATAGCTTTTCAGAATCTCATCCACGAGTGCGTCCATTTCCTGTTTTCCTGTTCCTTCCATCTCTGCTTCCCTCTCTGATATATCTATGATACGTTATGCCTGATCTGGGCAAGAGGAATCCTCCCATCTGTCCCTGCTGCAAAATCTATCGCGAGATCTGCGGCAGGATTCCACCCAACGGGACTCCCTGTCAGCTCAATGCATAAGAATTTTCTCTGTATCTTTGCTCCGGCACAGACCAATCACATCTCTTAGTCCTGTGCCATTCTACAGATACTCTCCAATATATCTTCCGTGACAGAAAACGGAACATTTTTCAGCTTTGCCTCATTTGCAAGAATCCCCTGCACCGCACGCTCCAAAAGCTCCGGATCCGCTTCCATCGGTCCGAGCAGTCGGTGGATAAAGGCAGTAAAATATGCCTGATCCGGAAATCCGATCAGCTCAAGTACCTTCCTGCGCGTCGCAGCCTCCGCTGCGGCGACATAGCCCGGCAGAAAATAGCCAACGGCCTTTCCATGCGGCACATGGTTCTCATACGTCAGATAATAGCTGAGTCCATGCGGTAGCGCCGTCCCGGTATGCGTGATCGCCATCCCCGCAATCGTGGATGCCAAAAGCAGCCGGTCACAGTCCTCCACGGTCCGCTCCGCCCCGATCAGCACACTCTTCGTGCTGCTCCAGACCTTCATGCCATACTCACAGAGCATACGGCTGTAATCGGTCGCATTCGTATTAATATAGCTCTCAATAAAATGTCCCAACGCATCGATCGCCGTATTGACCAGAATGCCACGTCCGGCTTCCAGTAAATACTTTCCATCAGCCAGCGCATACGCCGGGTAAATGCGATGCGGCAGGCTGGACTTCGTGCGCTTCGCATGGATCGTCAAAATCGCATACGGCGTCACCTCAGAGCCGGTCCCGCAGGTCGTCGGCACCTCTACGACCGGAAGTGCCGCATCATCGCCCTTCTGATACAGGAATTCTGCACCCTTCTCCTTATGGTACAGCATCAGAGCAATCGCTTTTGCCGCATCCATCGGAGAGCCGCCACCGATTCCGATCACAAAATCGACGTTCTCCATAAGGCCCAGCTCCCGCACCTGCATCACCATCTCGATCGACGGATTTTCCTCTGTCTCGTCGAAAACGACTGATGCCGTGCCATGCTCATGCAGCGCACCGAGCACGTCCATCAGAGCTCCGTTTTTCGCAGAGCTCTTTCCGGTCACGATCAATGCTTTTTTCCCGAGCGTCGCCCATTCCTGACTGTGTTTCCGGACGCAGCCACGCTCGCTGTATACCTTCGTTGGCATATAAAAATGCATATCAGTTACTCCTCTGACGTAGTTTCCGCAGCTTCCTTTGCGGTCTCCTCTTCTGCTTCCTCGACCGCTGCCTCTGCATCTGCCGCCAGCTCGTCTGCCGCCGTCGTCTCTTCCTGATGGGCGCTCCTGGCACACGCTCCGGTCTCTTTTGCTGCCTCACAGACAGCTTCTTCTGCCTGAGCTTCCTCTTTCGTCTCGCCAAATTCAGCATCCGCTGCTACTTCTTCCTGCGTGGCAGTCTCTTCCGACGGCGCTTCTGCCTGATCCGCTTCCTTTTCGGCTTCCGCCTCCGGCTCTACGACCGTAGACTCTACCTCTACCGCATCCTCATCGGCCGTCTCCTCGATCTTCACCGTCTCCGGCATCTTATTGCCACAGTTCGTGCAGTAACGCTCCCCGGCAGCCACTTCCATATTGCAGCACGGGCAGAGCACGACACCTTTTACGTTACGGACCTTATCCTGGAGCAGATCGATCGCTGCATAGCGCTCACGGATCTTCCGGAAGTCACTGTCAAAGCCTTCCAGCGGCAGCTCCGCATCTTTATACGTATCATACAGTTTCTGGCCCATCTCCAGATACAGGCGGTTCAAAAGCTTTTTCTCGTCACTGATCTTCCCGTTCAGCTGACGCACCTCGTTCATCTTCTGAACTTCTGTCATTGTATCCTGACTGAATTTTTTTAATTTTTTCCCAAGCTCTTCGAAATCCATGTCCATACCTCCTATTCGTTATAAATCAACGCCATAAATACCAGATCCTGATCCGAATTATTTTCCATAGAATGTCCCTGACCGACCTCAATCACACAGACATCGCCAGGTCCTACTTCTGTCTTCGTCCCATCATTATCAATAAAAGTCCCATGGCCTTCCAGAATATAGTACGGCTCCGTATTTCCAATGTGTTTATGATATCCGATACTGCATCCGGGCTTCAGACGTACCTTCGCATACAGGCTGCCATGACCGTTTAACTCATCCTTATCGAGAATGTGCTCAAACTCCACTTCTCCTTTTCCGCCCTGTACCTGTGACTTCGTTGCCTTTACTGTTTTTCTTACCATAATAATACCGCCCCTTTCTGCAGTCCGTTTACGGAACTGTTACATTTCATCTTAAAAGAATCGCCAGATAATGTCAACAAAGTTCAAAATGTTTCAGAAAAAAATAATGTTTTACTTGTTCGCCAGCGCCGCGTCGAGCAGCATATTGAGAAACATGCCGGCTGCCACGAGCGCGCCTCCGATCAGTGTCACCTTCGAATAGCCGCTTCCGAACAGCACATCGATCACCAGTCCGGTAAATACCTGTGCCACAAACGTCAGAATCGTCACACGGAAAGATGACACCTTCGGCACGACGGTGTTATACAAAAATACCGACAATACACCGAGCATACCTCCGCAGTAAATCCACCACGATGAGACCGGCAATACCGTAAGGGATGTATGCGCCCCCCGCTCGGCAATGAGCATAATGATCACCGTGATCGGCAGGCCAACCAGATGATTGATAAAGGATCCCGGCAGCGCACCCGCCTGCTCTGCCAGACGTCCATTCACGGTACGGGATAACACCAGCGAAATACCGGAGCCAAATGCCGCTGCGACTGCCATGGCCGCTCCACCATCGCTTTCCCCGCCGGATGGCTGCAGCATGACCAGCATACCAGCCAGTGCGAAGATTAATCCGATCGCTGAAGTCTTTTTAAATGGATGCTTCTCCATTCCGAGCAGTCCGAAACTGTCGATGAGCAATGACGTCACCGTCTGTCCAAACAACACCAGCGCCACAATACTTGTCATGCTGATGTGTCCATAAGACAGGTTGTTACCGAAGGTCGTGAACACACCAATCGCACCGCCCAGGTACATCCACCAGGCTTCCGCCCTCACCAGTACCTTCTGATGCCGTATCTTGCATACCACAAACGAAAAAACGGTACCGACGATATGAATAATCACTGCAGAGATAAATATATCATACGCAGACGTCAGCTGACCGTTAATTGCAATCATAATCGCTGCGACAGCGCCGATTGCAAACGAGAGTAAATCGTACATTTTTCTTTTCCTCCTCTTTCTATCTCCCACTGTCGAATTTTATATTTTGCGCCCTCTCCGTCACAGAAGCAGAGCATACAGAGCATTCGACAATTTGAAGCACCCTCAAAGTATAAACTATCGGAAGATATTTGTCCATGTAAAACAAAAAAGAGATCCTGAATCTCAGGATCTCTTAAGAGGCGTCAACCGGAATCGAACCGGTGATAGAGGTGTTGCAGACCTTTGCCTTACCGCTTGGCTATGACGCCATATAAAATTGAAATGACTCCGACGGGAATCGAACCCGTGTTACCGCCGTGAAAGGGCGATGTCTTAACCGCTTGACCACGGAGCCTTACATATAAGAAAACTCCCCGAGTTGGGCTCGAACCAACAACCCTTCGGTTAACAGCCGAATGCTCTACCATTGAGCTATCGAGGAATATCATGAAAGCATATTTTGTTGGTTAAAACATCACGTGCCTTCAAAACCACATACAGAATCATACTACATTCATCCGATAATTGCAAGTCCTTTTTGAACTTTTTTAACCCTACCATGCTTTGACAGCGGATGGTATCCGCTTTCTCCGCGTTTGGATAAGCTTGCGACCGATTAGTAGCAGTCAGCTCCATGCGTTACCGCACTTCCACCTCTGCCCTATCTACCTCGTGTTCTTCAAGGGGTCTTGGGATATCTCATCTTG
>JAQXGF010000071.1 GCA_029006155.1 Lachnospiraceae bacterium | reverse complement strand
TTACTAAAATAATCCGGATTTGGGATACCTACTTTGTTCGCAATTTCAAAAATTTTCAGGTCACTTCTCACCAGATAATCACAGGCATGCCGGATTCTTATTTCATTCAGATAATCAACAAACGTAGCACCTGTTTTTTGTTTAAAACTTCTGCTGAGGTAACTCGGGTTCAGAAAAAACAGCTCCGCGACACTGGTCAGGGACACGGTACTTTCCGTATAATGTTCTTCCAGGTAATCCCTTATCTGCTCGATTGTCTCTGAATTTTCTTTTTTTTCGATCTTATTTCCGACGCGTTCCAGCGCCTCCCTCATTTCCTGTCTTTTTAACGGTTTTAAAATAAAATCTACTACCCCGGCCCTCATTGCCTCCTGCGCAAACCGGATATCATCATACGCAGTTACCAGCATGACCTTTATATCAGGATACTGCTTTCGTATTTCTTCCGATAACTTCAATCCATCCATAATCGGCATTTTGATGTCCGTTATCACGATATCCGGTTTTACTTCCGGAATCATAAAAAGCGCGGCCTGCCCATTCGATGCGCATCCTACGATCTTCATCTGAAATTCTTCCCAATTGACGATGATTTTAAGCAAATTCATTGTCATCGCTTCATCTTCTACCAATAATACCCGTATCACTGCTATCCCCTCCACATTCCTTTATCACCGGAAGCCGGAACCATATCTTGGTTCCGTTACGATTGCTGCTAATACCATATGGAATATCCATTTCATAAAAAATACACATGCGCTCAATCGTTCCCCTGATACCAAAACTTTTTCTGCTTTCTCTGATTTCTCTTTGTAATTGAGCAACCATATCCGGATCCATTCCGATTCCATTATCTGATACGGAAAAATAAAGGAAATCTCCCCTACGTTCCCCTTTTACAATCACAGTACCAGCCTGCCCTTTCGGACGGATTCCATGTATAATCGAATTTTCCACAAATGGCTGTAAAATCATTTTTAATACTTTAAGCTCCTTTACCTCTTCCGTTACCCGTATTTCATACGATAGTTCATTTCCATAACGAAGTTTCTGCAAATCAAGATAATCTCTTATCATTCCAATTTCATTTTTTACCAGTATGATATCTTCCCCTTTACTAAGCAGATTGCGGTAAAATCCGCCAAAAGCTTCCAAAGCATCACAGAGTTCTTCATTTTGGCCGGTGAGTGCCAAATAGGTAAGCGCATCAATGGTATTATACAAAAAGTGTGGTTTTATCTGTTCATAAAGAATTTTCAGCTCTACTTTACGCTTGAATTTTTCATCTTCTGCTACTCTTTTTACAAGATCATTAATGTCATCCGTCATTTCATTATAAGTCGCCCTTAATTGTTCCACCTCCCGGCAGCCTCTGAAAGGTTTTTCTTTATAATCAAGCTTTTCAAATCTATAATTGTTTTGAATGTTCATCTTTTTTGCTACATTTATTAATGGTCTTCCTACCAGATAATTTATAATCAGATAGCTGATAAAACTAAATAAAGCTAAAATTTCTATTGTCTGCACAAAAAAACGCCTGGAATTATTTACTCCCGGAAATGCTCTCGTAACCGGAGATGCTGTCAGAATCGTCCAGCTATTTGACTCGATTGTCATAGAATCATAAAGAATACCATTTACAAGCGTTTCCTCCTCCCGCCCCCTATTTTTCTGCATCTCAGGAAGCTTTATTTCACCTTTGGAATAGATAATTTTTCCAGTATCATCCAATATATACAGATTCGGAACATTTTCCAGATTATCGCAATAATTTTCAAATGCCTCTAAGTCAATATTGATCATCAGAATCCCGATTTTCTGAAAGTTCGACGGGTCTATAACCGCACGAATCAGAGATAACGTCGGGTGGGCTGAACTTCCGGTCAGGACACGGTCTGCATTCAGTTTTAAGCAATAAGAGCCGTCCAGATTCAACACTTCCTCATACCACCCTATGTCAGAGGTATGTTGTACACGAAGCGTCCGAACCTGCATGCGATCAATGCTGCACATATGATCCTGCATATCCATAATATAAATGCCATTCATATAAGACTCAAAATCAGTCAGAGAAATGAATTGAGACAAATATTTCTGTTGCTGTTCCGGCTGTCCTTCTTTCAACGAATGAATGAGATCACCATTTGCTAAAATCTGCCGGGAATGAAAGGATACATTGTCAATAATCATCTCAATATTTTTACTGATACTGCCCATGGCCTGTTCAGAAAGGGATTCTGCATACTCTTTCGCTTCCTGATCGCTGGAATAATAAAACTGAATAAAAAGGATAATCCAAAATGCTCCGCTTAGAACCATAAAGATCAGGGCAATTTTAAACGATATTCCCAACCCTTTTCCTCTGGTTCTCATAAATTTTCTCCCTTTCATTCAATGTTACCTCCTTTCAGCTGCTGATAGAATAACACATTTCGACTTCTTTGGCGACGCTGGCTTAAAAAAGTAGAGGGCGAAACTTGAAATCGCTTCGCCCTCTCTCTTTTCTCTGTGTATGATTTGTTTTATTTCTACGGAGATTGTGTGATGCCTAACCCATGATGTTTTACTCTTCCTCCGGAAGGTCCGTTGCCTTGGCGTATTCTTCCAGAATCACTTTCTGAATGCGCTCTCTTGTATGTGAATTGATCGGATGCGCGATGTCGCGGTATTCACCGTCCGCAGCCTTACGGCTTGGCATCGCGATGAACAGTCCTTTCTCTCCCTCAATGACTTTAATGTCATGCACTACAAATTCTTCATCCAGTGTGATGGAAACAACCGCCTTCATTTTTCCATCCTTTGCAACTTTCCTAACTCTAACGTCGGTTATCGTCATACATCTTTCCCCCGTGGTTTTTTATTCTATTTTTTCTCTGTCCTGTCCGTTACAGAACATACCGTTCATTCGATTCGATCACAATCTTTATGCCTCCCTCGCCGACATAACGTGTATTGGCCCGTATCGTATCACGGCTCTCCACGATGCAGTTTTCAAGGTACACATTATCACCAAGATATACGTCGTTCAGCACGATGGAATTCTTGATGACACAGTTCTCTCCAACGAATACTTTTTTGAAGATGACAGAATTTTCCACGTATCCGTTTATAATGGAACCATTGGCAATCAGACTGTTCTTTACCTGGCAGCCCGGATTATATTTGGCCGGTGGATTGTCGTCCACCTTGGAATGTACGTCCGGATACTCCCGGAAAAAGTAATCCCGGACTTCCTTTTTCAGGAAATCCATGTTCGTCTGGTAGTAGGACTCGACCGATGCGATATTGCTCCAGTAGCTGTCGAGCTTGTATCCGTAAATACGCTTGACGTCTTTGTAGCGGATCAGCACGTCTTTTACAAAATCGTGTCGTCCTTCCTCAATCGACCGTTCGATCAGCTCGATCAGCTGACGTCTCCGAATCACGTAAATGCCACAGGAAATCGTATGGGACATCGCCGCCATCGGCTTCTCGTCAAACTGGGTGATACGGTTGTCACTGTTCATCTTGAGCACGCCAAACCGGGTCGCATCCTCTGTACTCGGAAGATCTTTACATACGACCGTGATATCTGCTTTCTTTGCGATATGGTACTCCAGCACCTTCGCATAGTCCAGCTTATATACACAGTCGCCGGAAGCGATGACCACATAAGGCTCATGGCATTCCTTTAAGAAATCCAGATTCTGATGGATCGCATCTGCCGTCCCGCGGTACCAGAAATCATTGTCCGAAGTGACCATCGGCGGAAATACGAACAGGCCACCCTGCTTTCTTCCGAAATCCCACCATTTCGAAGAACTTAAGTGCTGATTTAAGGATCTGGAATTGTACTGGGTCAGTACCGCTACCCGCTGAATATTGGAATTCGACATGCTGCTCAGGGCAAAGTCAATGCTCCGGAAGCTTCCGGCAATCGGCATCGCGGCAATTGCCCGTTTGTTCGACAGCTCCTTCATCCGGAAACTGTTACCGCCTGCAAGAATAATACCTACCGCTCTCATGCCATATCACCTGCCTTATCCAAAGTCTCACCGCCTGCGAGCACGCCGTCCGGATAATCTTCCGGAGTCGTAACGCCCGTGACAGCGGTATTCTTCCCGATCTTGACATCCGGCGGAATGACCGCCTTCTCTCCGATCACCGTCAGTCCAAATGCATAGACGGCAGGCTTTACCTTATTCGGGACTTCCTCGCCCACACCAAGTTGTGCGCGCTCTCCGATCACAGCCTGCTCTGCAATGATCGCCTTATCAATCACGGCGCCTGCCTTGATCACCGCATTTTGCATGATGATCGAATCCCGGACGATCGCACCCTTCTCGATCACGACACCACAGCCGATGATGGAATTGTGCACCTCGCCGTACACCTCTGTGCCATCACCGATCAGGCAGCGATCCAGTACGGCATCCGCTGAAATATACTGCGGCGGGAGAATATCATTTTTCGTATAAATTTTCCAGAATTCTTCGTAAAGATTGAACTCCGGAATGATATCAATCAGCTCCATATTGGCTTCCCAGTAGGAGCCAAGTGTCCCGACATCTTTCCAGTAGCCATTATACTCATACGCGACAAGCCGCTCGCCCTTTTCATGGCAATACGGAATCACATGCTTTCCGAAATCACAATTGCTCTGCTCAGACAATGCGATCAGCGCCTCTTTTAATGCTTTCCATGTAAATATGTAGATACCCATCGACGCAAGATTGCTCTTTGGATGGGCCGGCTTTTCCTGAAACTCGGTAATGCGTCCACTGTCATCTGTCACAACAATCCCAAAACGGCTCGCCTCTTCTTGTGGAACCGGCATCACAGCGATGCTGACATCCGCATTGTGCGCCTTATGAAAATCCAGCATCACCTCATAATCCATCTTGTAAATGTGATCTCCGGAGAGAATCAGTACATAGTCCGGATTGAAGGACTCCATATATGCGAGATTTTGATAAATCGCATTTGCGGTACCGGTATACCACTCGGTCTTTCCTACTTTTTCATACGGCGGCAGTACAGTCACTCCACCTACATTTTTATCAAGATCCCACGGAATTCCGATCCCTATATGTGTATTCAATCGAAGCGGCTGGTACTGTGTCAGCACGCCGACTGTATCTATACCGGAATTAATACAATTGCTCAGTGGGAAATCAATGATACGGTACTTGCCTCCGAATGCAACTGCCGGTTTGGCAACCTTGGAAGTCAGTACCCCAAGTCGGCTGCCCTGACCACCGGCCAGAAGCATAGCGATCATCTCTTTCTTAACCACGGTATCACCTCTTGAAGTATATTTTTCGAAACGATTCTGAAGCACGTACAAATGTGCGGCCTGTACGGTTCTGAATAGTTGCTTTTGTTTATTATAACACATGTTTCGTAAATAGCGAACATTTTTTACAAGTTTTTGTTATTTTTTTTTACTTTTTTATCATAAATAGCTTAATTTCCTGATTTTCCGGTTTTTCGACGCTATCATATATGTGCGACAGCTTTCTTCTTTTTTCTCTATTTTTTGTGCATTTTTGCTATCACTATCCGTTTTATTTACGAAAAACACTTTCGTTTCCCACCAAAACCGCACCTTTTTTTCGTTATTTTGCCAATTATCCAATATGTTCCCCACCGCCCGGAAAACGGACTTTTACTTTTGAAGAAATATGTGTATAATGTGTATAACCAGTTTCGAGCAGCAGCAAACTGAAAAGACAGGCGGATCCAAATTTATTTGGATCTGACTGTATTTGCAGTTTGGGATGAGCGGAACGCCCATCAGCTGCAGATTGGAGCTGCTTTGCAGCGGAAAGCTCGCGTAGCGAGCGGGTCTGCAGCCTGCGCTCGAAACGTCCGCATTCCACAACCTATACGGACTTTCAAGCAAACGGGAGGATCCCTTATGACCTGCGCTCGAAACGTCCGCATTCCACAACCTACCCAAAAAGGAGCGACCACAAATGTATCAAATAAATTATGAAACCCCCGTACATATTCATTTCATCGGCATCGGCGGCATCAGCATGAGCGGCCTTGCGGCAGTCCTCTTAAAGCGCGGCTTCCCGGTATCCGGATCGGACTCGAAGGAATCTCCGCTTACGGACTGGCTCACCGGCATGGGCGCTACGATCCATTATCCCCAGAGTGCCACCAATATCACACCGGACATTGATGTCGTCGTCTACACGGCGGCCATCCATCCGGACAATCCGGAATTTGCAGCGGCCAAAGCAGCCAATATCCCGATGCTGACCCGTGCAGAACTGCTCGGAGAGCTGATGCAGAACTACAAGATGCCGATCGCCGTATCCGGCACACATGGCAAGACGACGACAACCTCCATGCTCTCCCACATCCTGATGCACGCAGACATGGACCCGACGATCTCGGTCGGTGGCATTCTCCCGTCGATCGGTGGGAATGTCCGCATCGGACATTCTGACAATTTTATCACCGAAGCCTGTGAGTACACAAACAGCTTCCTTTCTCTGTATCCGAAGCTGGCGATTATCCTGAACATTGACGCAGATCACCTCGACTTTTTCAAAGATCTCGACGATATCCGCCACTCCTTCCGCCTTTTTGCCGAAAAGCTCCCGGCGGATGGTGCGCTTATCATCAATGCCGCCATCCCGAATCTTTCTGAGATCACGGACGGCCTTTCCTGTCGCATCGTGACCTTTGGCATCGGCACCGGCGACTATCAGGCACAGAATGTCTCCTACGATGAGCTCGGCTGTGGAAGCTTTGATCTTGTAAAGAATGGCACCGTGCTCGGACATTTCACCCTCGCGGTACCGGGTGAGCACAATGTCTCAAATGCAGTCGCCGCGCTCGCATCCGGCGATCTGCTTGGCATTCCGGCTTCCGTCATGGCAGAAGGACTCTTAAGCTTCCACGGTACCGACCGGCGCTTCCAGAAAAAGGGCGTCATCGGCGGCGTGACGATCATTGATGACTACGCGCATCATCCGACCGAGATCAAAGCGACCCTGCGCGCGGCAAAAAATTTCCCGTGCAAACATGTCTGGTGCGTCTTCCAGCCACACACCTACACGCGGACCAAGGCACTGCTTGATGATTTTGCTGAGGCACTCTCACTGGCAGATAAGATCGTACTCGCCGACATTTATGCGGCACGTGAGACCGATACCCTCGGTATCAGCTCGGATGATATCCGCAAGCGCCTGACTGCAATGGGCAAAGATGCCTGGTATTTCCGTACTTTTGACGAAATCGAGAATTTTCTTCTGGAAAACTGCATCCCCGGTGATCTGTTGATAACTATGGGTGCCGGAGACGTGGTAAAGATTGGAGAAAACCTGCTCGGGATGTAGTTATCCACACTATCCACATGCTTATGCACATTTTTCGTGCACTGGCATGTGGATTTTTTTGTGGAAAAGATGATTTACATAAGTTTTTGACATTCTTCCTGTTTTTCTGACTTTTCTTCTGTTTTTTATTCTATTATCGTCAACCGTTTTCGCAAGTTGTCCACACTGTCCACTTTATACACTTTTCCACTTTCCACAACCACGGATCACCGTTTCTCCCTGAATTTGCTGTTCTCTTTTATGCACGGATATGCTATACTTAAGGGCAGCGTCCTGCATACTGCGCAGGACATCTTAGAACGGCAAGCAGCAAAGCGGATTCCGAATATCCGCATAACATAGTCAGGGAGCGAATGTCATTATGAAAATTTACACGGATACTCCGGAAGGTGTAACAGTCGTAAAAAATACATTTATCGATCAGTACATGCCACAGGCAAACGGAGAATTTGTCAAAGTCTATCTGTATCTTCTGCGCTGCGCCAACACCGGCCGTGAGCTTTCGCTCTCTTCGATCGCAGATGTGCTGGAGCACACGGAAAATGATATCCGCCGTGCGCTGCTCTACTGGGAAAAGCAGGATCTGGTGCATCTCAAAATGAATCCACGTGGAGACCTGATCTCCATCACGTTCTCCGACCTGCCCACAACGCAGGAGGAGGACCTGCCCGCGACCGAACCGTTGCGCACATCAGCCACTGCATCCACTTCCACCGAACTCGGACGCGTGACCGAGCGTATGATGGGATACGCCGCAGCCGCAGATGTGCACAAAGAGGAAGCGGCCGCTTCAAAAGAGCCGGAGCCTGCCGCCATGATGAGCCGGGAACAGCTCGCAGCACTTGGTGAGCAAAAAGAAGTGCGTCAGCTCTTCTTCATCGCCGAACAGTATCTGCAGCGCCCGCTGAACTCCTCCGAGCAGTCCGAATTTATCTATTATTATGATACATTAAAATTTTCTCCGGATCTGATCGAGTACCTGATCGAATACTGCGTCTCCAAGGGGACCTTCAGCCGCCATTACATGCGCAAGATCGCGCTCTCCTGGGCGGAGTCCGGGATCTCCACCGTCGCACAGGCTAGGCAGGAATCCAGCTCTTATAATAAGAACTACTACACCATCCTGAACGCCTTCGGTATCAAAGGCCGCAGCCCGGCTGCCCCGGAGACCGAACTGATGGCGCGCTGGATCAATGACTATGCTTTCTCACTTGAAGTGATCCTGGAAGCCTGCAACCGCACGATCAGCCAGATCCACCAGCCAAGCTTCCAGTATGCAGACAAGATCCTGCAGCGCTGGAAAAAGAACAAGGTCACATCGCTGTCGGATGTCCGCAGGCTCGATCAGGAGCGTGAAGAAGAACAGCAGCAAAAGCAGGCAATGAAAAAGCAGGATACACCACAAGGCAACCGCTTCAACAACTTCGCCCCGCGCGGCTATGACTACACGGCGCTTGAAAAGCAGCTGCTCGGGCAGCACTCCTGAGAGGTAACGTAAATTATGGGACTGACAAACACACAATACGATACAATTATGCGGGACTACCAGCGCCAGCAGGCAAAGGATCAGCAGGAGCTTACCGCCCGTCAGGAAGAGATCTACGGAAAATTTCCGGAATTTTCAGAAATCGACCGGAAGATCGCTGCAGCAAGCACCGCCTGTGCAAGGCAGCTGCTCTCCGATACCCCGGCCGGAAAAGATGCCGTACAATCACTGCAGCAGTCGATCACCGCGCTCTCCAGACGTCGCAGTGAGATCCTCACTTCCGCCGGATATCCGGCAGATTATCTGCAGATGACTTACCGCTGCCCGGACTGCCAGGACACCGGCTATATCGGCACGAAGAAATGCCACTGCTTCCGGCAGGCCACTTTAGATCTGCTCTATGCCCAGTCGAACCTGAAGGAGCTTTTAAAAGAAGAGACCTTCTCCGCCTTCTCACTTGACTACTATTCCCCGGAACAGATCGATCCGGTCACCGGACTCAGTGCAAGAGACTGTGCCAAGCGTGCCTTTACAGAGTGCCGCCGGTTCGTGCAGGATTTTGACCGCAGTTTTGAAAATGTGTTTCTCTACGGCAACACCGGGCTTGGAAAGACCTTTCTCTCTCACTGTATTGCAAGAGAGCTGATCGAAAGCGCCCATTCCGTCATCTATTTTTCTGCTTTCCGCCTCTTCGAGCGCTTCGCAGAGACGACCTTTGGGCGTTCTTCCGAAGACCGTGCAAAAGAGCTGCAGCAGCACATTTTTGAATGCGATCTTCTGATCATTGACGACCTGGGGACGGAGCTTGTGAACTCTTTCGTCTGCTCCCAGCTCTTTCTGATCCTGAACGAGCGGATCCTGCGCCGCAAGAGCACCTTAATCTCCACGAATCTCACCCTTGGCACGTTCGCCGACACGTACTCGGAGCGCATCTTCTCCCGCATTTCCAGCAATTATGAGATGTTGCGGCTCTTCGGCGACGACATCCGGATACAGAAAAAACTGGCGACTCGCAAAAGCATGCCTTGACCAAACCATATTTTGCGGGTAAAATAGCCTCGTAAAATGTCAACAAATACGGAGGATTAAAATGGAATTCCAATCTGGTTATGAACGCAACCTTGAAACGATTCCGGTCGGTGAACTCGGAATCATCTCCCTGAAGAGCTGTGAGACGCTCGGCAATAAGATCAACGCTCACATCGTCGAATGGAGAAAGGAACGGGAGCATGAGCATCTGGACAGCCCTCAGCTGCGCACCTACGCGCGGGACTCCTATCTGATCGATGCCAGTGTTCCTCGTTTTGGATCAGGCGAGGCAAAGGGTGTCATCAAAGATTCCGTCCGCGGCGCAGATCTGTATCTGCTCGTAGACGTCTGCAACTACAGCCTGACCTACTCCGTTGGAAAATATACGAACCACATGTCGCCGGACGATCATTTTCAGGATCTGAAGCGCATCATCGCAGCCGTCGGCGGAAAAGCACGCCGGATCAACGTCATCATGCCGTTCCTCTACGAGAGCCGTCAGCACAAGCGCAATGGCCGTGAGTCTCTGGACTGTGCGCTCGCTCTGCAGGAGCTCGTAAAAATGGGTGTGGAGAATATCATTACCTTTGACGCACATGACCCGCGGGTACAGAACGCGATCCCGCTGCACGGCTTTGAGACGATCCAGCCGGTCTACCAGTTCATCAAGGGACTGTACCGCGCAGCTCCGGATATCCAGACCGATTCCGAACATCTGATGATCATCAGCCCGGATGAGGGTGCTGCCAGCCGTGCGATCTATATGGCGAACATCCTTGGCGTCGATATGGGTATGTTCTACAAGCGCCGTGACTACGCACACGTCGTAGACGGCCGCAATCCGATCGTGGCCCACGAGTTCCTCGGCTCTGATTTAAGCGGCAAGGACGTTGTCATCATCGACGATATGATCTCGTCCGGAGACAGCATGATCGATGTTGCACGCGAGCTGAAGAAGCGCAATGCAGGACGTATCTTCATCTGCGCGACTTTTGGACTGTTCACCAGTGGGCTGGAAAAGTTTGACCGTGCCTATGAGGAAGGGCTGTTCCACGCGATGCTCACGACCAACCTTGTCTACCAGACACCAGAGCTTCTGAAAAAGCCGTACTACACCGGATGCGATATGAGCAAATATATCGCACTTCTGATCGATACCCTGAATCACGACGGCTCGATCAGCGACCTGCTCAATCCGTCTGACCGTATCAATAACTTCCTTGCAAAGCATCGTGGTCCGAAAAAATAAAAGACTGCAAAGGAAGAAGGGAGAGAGAGTATGAACAAGCTTATAAAAGAATTTAAAGAATTTGTCATGCGCGGCAATGTCATCGATATGGCAGTCGGTGTCATCATCGGAGGCGCCTTCAACAACATCGTCTCCTCGCTCGTCAATGACATTGTCATGCCGGTTATCACACTGATCACCGGCCGGATCGATTTTTCGAATCTGATGATCGCCCTCGACGGCAATCACTACTCCTCGCTCGAGGAGGCAAAAAATGCGACCTCCGTCATCGCATACGGCAATTTCATTCAGATCGTCGTACAGTTTCTGCTCACCGCCTTCGTGATCTTCATGGTCATCAAGGGACTGAACAAGCTGCACCGCCCGGCTCCGCAACCAGAGCCGGAGGTCACGACCAAGATCTGCCCGTACTGCAAATCTGAGATCCACAAGGATGCGATCAAGTGCCCGCACTGTGCATCGGATCTTGAGGCATAACTACATAATCGAATAGCTGCTTTGCAGCTTATCAGGAGTGGATTGTACCACTCCTGATTTTTTATCATACGAAAGTTTCCGATGAACACTAACAAAGCATTTGACAAATATCGGACAAAAAATACAAAAATGCAGGGATGTATATTTTTCGATACATCCCTGCATTTTAACCGAATCAAAACGGATATCCTCTTTTACTTTGATTAGCAACAGAAAATCGGCATCGCCCGTCCGCCACAGCAGCAGCTGCAAAACGCATTCAGAAGGCAGAGCTTCATGCACCAGTCCCCGCCGCCCTCGAATGGATTGCCGTACTCCTGTCCCATTGTCTGATACCACTGGCCGCCGTTCTCGAGCTGCTGCAACAGCTGGCGGTAGAGCATATTGTTCGGCTCCATGGAAACGGCACGCTGCGCGTGCTCCTTCGCCGTGATGTTGTTGCCCTGTCCGGAGTTCGCCATCGCACTTAAATAATACCAGCGGGCATTGCGGTTCGAAAGCTCTGAGAGCACATGAAGTGCCTCATCATAGGCATGGTTGCGGATATAATTTTCCGCTGCCTGCATCCGCACATCCTCTTCTGACCATCCGGCCCCGGAAGAAGACTGCGAACCACCTGCATTGCCATATCCGCCGAAACCGCCAAAGCCTCCAAATCCGCCGAAGCCGCCATAATTTCCATAGCCGCCATTTCCGGTACCGCCCGCTCCGTAAGAAGAGCCGCCATAGCCTCCGCCGTAGCTGCTTCCCTGCTCCTTCTGCTGCATGATCTGCTGATATGCCTGCTGAATCTCCTTGAACTTTTCCTCCGCCTCTGCTTTATTCGGATTATTGATATTGGCATCCGGATGGTACTTCCGGCTGAGTCTCCGGTATGCCTTTTTGATCTCATCCTCGGAGGCATTTTCCGGAACCCCCAGTATCTCGTATGGATTTTTCATACTCTCTCCTCACTTCTGACGGCTCTGATCCGTAGCCTTTTCTTTGCGCTGCTTTTCCCGCTCTCCCACCATCAGATACCGGCACCAGACACCGGAATACAGAATGTTGCGCAGCATATCTGCGCAGGTAATGATCGGAAGCCGCTCAAAGGAGCGCGCGGCCTCTGCGGCCATTGCTGTCAGCATTTCCTTATATTTGGGTGCCTCTTCCTTGCTCCAGACATCTTTGTTCTCCAGAAAAAGATTGTAATTGCCCTTTTTCCGGTCCTTTTCCACGTCTTCTAACGCATCCATCAAGTACACAAACTTTCCAAGGTAGAAGCCCATATTCCGCAGCTCCTCCTGCCAGATATCATCCTTCCAGACAAAGATCTCTGCCAGAAAGCGTCCGGTCAGGCCGGACACATAGTCGATATCCTTCTGATTCTGCTGCTCCGCCTCCGAAAGCAGGCGGATATTTTCCTCAATCGCACGCCCCTGCCGCGGATACTGCTCCATCAGCTTCCGATAGTCCTTCCGAAGCAGCGCGGATACGGCAAATCCGGGTATGCTCTTTTCATCCTTCCAGTCATCCTGCATTTTCTGATAAGACAGCAGCACCGTCATGTCCGCCGCATACGCCACGGCCTCATTCTCCGTCATCCGGTGCTTCTGCAACGGATGCGGGATACAGCGGTGCTCCTCCGCCTTTGTCTCCGGCTCATACAGCCCGGTCAGCAAGATGGCGAGAAACGTCAGGTCATAGTTTAACATCATCTGGGCCGTCCGTCCATACCTTTGATGCAAATTACGGCATAAGCCGCAGTAAAAGCTGCGGTATGCCGTATAGTCTTTCAGCTTGAGCTCCTGCTCATTCACATAAATATATCCAAACATATCCGGGATCTCTCACCTTTCGTGGTCAGCTTCGCTTCTCAAACTCATGTCGGCATTTCGGGCAGGTAATACAGATCTTTCCTTTTCCTCTCGGAATCCGGATCTTCTGTCCGCAGGCCGGGCATTTGTAAATGTGGTAATCCTTGCTCTGCACGATGCGGTTCTTCATCCGCATAAAGCTTCTGCGGATCCCTGCCGTCCAGGAAAGGTATTTCTGATTCTCCGCACTGCGTCCCGAAATATTCCGTGAAAACATACGGAAGTAGCAGTAACCGATCAGTATCAATGCCAGCCAGTACAGCAGCGGCTGCCTCGTAAAGGTATTCGCCAGCAATAAGATCAGGCAGATCGCCATCAGAAACTTCGTCAGCTCATCCACCCCATAGCGTCCCTGCATAAATTGTTCCAGTCGTCTTCTCATCTAAGACCATCCCCCTTGTGTTTGTTCCATGCTAATTATAACACTTTACCGCCGAAACATGGGAATGTCAACGATGTGACCTTTTATTTCACAGAAATTTCAGATACCTTCGATTTTGTTTAGATTTGTGACTCCTGCACTTTTTCCTTAAGCGGGAAGGTGATCACAGCGGCAAACTGGTCTTCGGATACCCGCAGAGAAAAACCTCCGCCCTGCAGCTCGGTCAGGCTCTTGGCGATCGAGAGTCCAAGTCCGCTGCCTTCCGTATTCCGACTGCGATCCCCACGTACAAAACGCCCCATGAGATCCTCCGCCGAGACGTGCAGTACCTCTTTCGCCGTATTCGCGACGGTGATGACCGCCTGATTGTCCTCTTCTTTTACCGTAATGGAAAAGCTGCTGTTCTCTTTTGCATATTTGCAGAGATTGCCGAACAGATTTTCCAGTACCCGCCAGAACTGTCTGCCATCCGCCTCGATCATCACCGGTTCTTTGGGCAGATCCCATACCGGAGTCAGCCCTTTTTCCTCAAATCGGTCTTCAAACTCCCCGTACGCCTGGTCTAGCATCGCCTGCACCTGCAGAAGTGTCATATGCAGTTCCACATTGCCGGAGCTGATTTTGCTCACCTCGACGAGATCCTCCGTGAGCTGCTTCAGGCGCTGGGATTTCTGGTCAAGCACTTCGATGTAATGCTGCACCTTCTCTCCTTGCAGATTCTCCCTTTTCAGAAGATCCACATAGTTGACAATGGACGTCAACGGCGTCTTCAGGTCATGCGAAACGTTCGTGATCAGCTCTGCTTTTAACCGTTCATTTTTAATAATTGCCTCGACGGCCTCCTGCAGCCCGTCTCCCATCTCATTTACCGCCTGCGCCATCTCATAGGACTCTCCGGTCAGGGTCGTCGTATCGATCTTGTAGGACAGATCCCCCTTCGAGATCTGATGGATCCCTTCCCATACACTCTGCTTGCCTGCCATGTCGCGCAGAAGAAACAGCAGCACGATCATGTCGATGATGAGCACCGGAAAAATGCCGGAGCGCTTAAAAAGCAGCAGGAACAGAAAGTTCAAAACGATGACCATGATATAGAAAAACAGAAGCTGTCCGGATGCCGCACGTGTAGAAGTGACCTGGTTCCACGTATGGAGCAGCATACGGCAAATGCTGTTGTGCCAGAGCTTATGGGAACGCAGCCGCCGCACAAAGCCCATGCAGGCAGAGAGAAACAGCAGCCAGATTCCTGCCGCCAGCAGCGCCCATACCGCCCGTTCCGGCTCAAATATATCTTCCGGACTGTGCCATTTCCAGTTCAGGAAAATCACGACAAGCATGACGAACACCGCATAGATCCCGGCTGCCAGCTCGGTCGGTACCTTATCGACTGCATGGATCCGCGGCGCCAGCCGCCCCTCTTCCATTCCGGCTCCGACCAGTGAGCACACAAAGCAGATCAGAAGAAGCACTCCGCTGATCCCGGCTCCTGCCACAGAGAACCAGACGATCGTCTCCCGGTTTGCAAAATAGTCCGCATAGGTACGCAGCTCATCATTCACCGGATAGCTCTCGTCGATCGCCAGCAGCACCTTCTCATTCGTGCCGACAAAGCGGTCATTCAGAAACCACGCTTCCGCCTCCGCATTCAGCACATTGTCCTGATTCGCCACCATGATGTTATAGCTCCGCTCCCCTTCATAGAGCATCGTATACTCCGGGCGCTCCTGCAGAATTTCTGCCGCTGCGTCATAGCTTTCCGCGCCAAAATTTGTATACAGCGCTCCGGTCGCTGTATTCTCAATGCAGTAGCGCAGATTCGAGGGTGCATTTTCAGACCAGAGCGACTGCGCTCCATCCGTATACTGCCGATAGCGGGTCGCAATGTCCTCGCACACCTGTGCCAGGCGCACATACGTATTAAACACAAAGCTCGCAGAATCAGAGTACCAGCGCGAGCACTCCGATAAGGTGATCCCGGTCACCGGCCGGATCGTCTCCAGCGTATCCGACTGCTCATCCAGAAGCTCCCCGGCTTCCTGCCGGTTCTCGATCGCAGATGCCTGCTGCACCGCCGCCTTCAGCGCTGCGAGTCCTCCATTTTCACTGAATGCGAGCAGGTCTGAGAGCAGATACGTCGTATTCATATCCTTTACCGTGTTGCCGGTACTGCCGTAGGACTGAATATCGATCTCTTTTTCTGCATTGTACTGTCCGTCCTGTTCAAACAGCTCCCGGTTCTCCTGCGCACTGATTTTATTTTTCAGTATCGTATCCACCTGCCGGAAAAAAAGATCGCTCTGTTCATAGCTTTTTGACAGCTCACGCAAACTGCAGGAATCCTCCGTCCAGAAGGCAAATGTCAGAAGACACCAGGCCAGCACGGCAGCCAGAAACGTCTGCAGCACCAGTAACACGATCTTGACTTTTTTCCGGTAAATCCGGTTGCCGTCTCCCCGGCGCACTCTGACAGAAAATTTACCCGGATGCATTACAGATTCTCCACTTTATAGCCAACGCCCCAGATCACCTTCAGATACTTCGGATTCTTCGGGTCGATCTCGATCTTTTCACGAATGTGGCGGATATGGACCGTCACCGTATTATCCGCGCCATATGCCTCCTCCTTCCAGATCTGTTCGTAGATCTGGTCGATGGAAAATACTTTACCTTTGTTCTGCACAAGGAACAGCAGGATGTTGTACTCGATCCTTGTCAGCTTGACCGGCTCTCCGTCTACCGTGACTTCCTTGCGGTCATCATTCATCACAAGCCCGCCGGTGCGATAGATATGCTCGGATTCTGCCTGCTCCGCAGAGCCAAAATTCGTATATCTGCGGATCTGTGATTTCACCCGTGCCAGGAGCTCGAGTGGATTGAACGGCTTCGCCACATAGTCATCGGCACCAAGATTCAGTCCGAGCACCTTGTCCGTATCCTGCGACTTCGCAGACAGCACGATGATCGGCACGCTGCTCGTCTCCCGGATCTTCATCATCGTATGGATCCCGTCCATCTTCGGCATCATCACATCCAGCAGGATCAGATGTACCTCCTGCGTTTTCAAAATCTCCAGCGCCTGCAAGCCGTCATACGCCTTCAACACACGATAGCCCTCCTGGGCCAGATATATCTCGATCGCATCTACGATATCTTTTTCATCATCACATACCAGTATCGTAAACATAACGTTCCTCCTCCCATTTTCTGATCCATATGCAAACGGCTCCTGTCCCGAAGGCAGAGACCACATACAGATCTCTCCTATCAGTTTAGCAGGAGCCGATGAATTTCGCATCAAAAATTTATTAAACTTTTCTTAGTTTACTGTTACTTTGCCTCGATGACATGCATCATGTTCGTCATCGCGCCTTTTCCCTTGACCATATTCGTCGCCGGGTCACCTGCGGTAAATACGACCATGTCGCCTTCCTTGACATAGCCCTCACGCTTTACGACATACATCGCATGGGAAATGATATGCTCCGTCGTATCTTCCTCGTAGCCCTTCAGCGGCGTCACACCCCAGTAGAGCTGCATCTTGCGCTGAGCCCACTCATTTGGCGTCACCGCATAGATCGGAACCGCCGGACGGAAATTGGACATCAACCGTGCGGTCTGTCCGGATACCGTCGGAGTCACGATGCAGTCTGCCTGCACATTTGTCGCAGTACGCACGGCTGCCACACCAACGGCATTCGACACATTCGCATCCCCGCGCAAAGAGCGGTACTCCGGCAGCACATCGTAATCCATATACTGCTCTGTAGACTCTGCGATCTTTACCATCATCTTCAACGCCTCGACCGGATATTTTCCCATCGCTGTCTCACCGGAGAGCATGATCGCATCCGTCCCCTCACGGATCGCATTCGCCACGTCCGTTACCTCTGCACGGGTCGGACGCGGATTGCGGATCATCGAATCAAGCATCTGTGTCGCAATGATGACCGGCTTATACTTCTGATTGCACTTCTCGACGATCATTTTCTGTACATGTGGCACCTCATAAGCAGGGATCTCCACACCCATGTCGCCACGTGCGACCATGATCCCGTCAGATGCCTGAATGATCTTGTCCAGATTCTCGATGCCCTCGCTGTTCTCGATCTTCGAGATGATCTCGATGTGCTCTGCATTGTGTTCCTTTAAAATAGCACGGATCTCACGCACCGCATCGGCATTGCGCACAAAGGAGGCTGCGATGAAATCAATGCCCTGCTCGATCCCGAAAATAATATCTTTTTTATCCTTTGCGGTAATGCCGGGGAGGTTGACGCTGACATTCGGCACGTTGATGCCCTTGCGCTGTCCCAGCTCGCCGCCATTTACGACCTGACAGACAATGTCTTTGTCCTGAATCTCTTTTACCTTCAGCCCGATCAGACCGTCGTCGATCAGGATCGTATCGCCAGGCTTCACATCTTTTGCAAGCTGCGGGTAGGTCTGATATACCTTTTTCTCATTGCCTGCCATCTCGGTCGCTGTGAGGGTAAACTCCTCGCCTTCCTTCAGCAGTACCTTTCCGCCATTTTCCAGCACACCCGTGCGGATCTCCGGTCCTTTTGTATCGAGCAGAATCGCGATCGGCTTGTGCATCTCCTTGCGCACGCGCTTTAAAAGATCCATCCTTGCCTTCTGCTCTTCGTAATCTCCGTGTGAAAAATTGAATCTGGCAATGTCCATGCCGTTCTCAATCAGCGCACGGAGCGTCTCCTCGTTGTCTGCATTCGGTCCCATCGTACATATGATTTTCGTCTTCTTCACTTTATCTGCCTCCATTGTTCGGCCCAAACCGTCTTTTCTATTTCCTGTTCCACTTTTTACCTGTCTATTGTAGCACAGATGTTTTCCATAGGAAAATACCTTTTGCGATATTTTTCAATACCTTAACGATAATTTTACCTGTCCTTTTCTATCTCGATCTGGTCGCCGGACATGCGCAGCACATCCTCGATCTCTGCCGCCGGCATTTCCAGATAGGCCGACAGTTCATCGACCGACACCTTATGTTCGAGCTCCTCCTCCAGATTGTGAATTGCCTCATTTAAATGGTTCACACGGCTTACAATGCCCTCGTTGCTCTTTGTCGTCTCCTCATTCGCATGGATGGCATCCTCCATCGCCTGATTCACACAGTTCAGCAGATGTGCCTGACAGGCCGCCGGACTGTCAAACGTATCTAACGTGTCCATTGCCAGAAGCAGACCGATATTCCCCTCCTGAATCAGATCCTCTGCCGGAATCTCACCGCCATCGTACTCGTCCGCCATCTGGCAGATCAGCGGCAGATACCACTCGATCAGACGTTCCCTCGCCTGCGGCTTCTTCTCCATCACATCGCGCAGCAGCTCATTTTCATCGACGTCTGACTCCTCGATCAGACGTTTGAGCTCTTCCAGATAAATGGAAAGGCTCAGATCCTCCTTTTCCTCCGGAAGCTCTTCTGCCTCAGCGGCATCGTCCGGCACGCGCACGCCCTGCTCCTCCAGGTACTTGTAAATCATCTGAAAATGCTCTTCGGTGAGTGGCAGCTCCTTTAAGCGCTCTTTGATCTCTTCCTTTGTAATGACATTGCCCGCCGCATCCGCAGCGTCTTTGATCTCGCTTAATACTTCCCGAAATACATATCTGTTTTCCATATCTGTTTTCTCCTTACTCTATCGGCTCCGTCTTGCAGACCTTCGGGGCCTGCTGACAACGGTTTCACTCCTGTTCTGCAGCTGCCAGATCTTCTTTCAATACTTCCAGCGCTTTTTCCAGCACCGGATCTTCGTTCTTCTCTGCTGCATCCTCTCCGGTGTTTTCTGCATCCGTTGCATTTTCCGTATCGTCTTTCGCCTCTTCGACCACGATATCCGGCGTGATTCCGTTGCCATTGATATCCTGTCCATTCGGCGTATAGTATTTCTCCACCGTCATTTTAAATGCCGAGCCGTCCGATAACGGAAACGTGCGCTGTACAATGCCCTTCCCATAGGTCTTCGTACCGATAATCGGTCCCCGGTCATAGTCCTGCATCGCTCCGGCAAAGATCTCCGACGCACTCGCGGATCCACCGTTGACCAGTACTGCGATCTCACAGTCCACGGTACGGCTCTGATCCGAATAATACTCCTCGCGCTCGCCATTTTTATCCTCGGTATACACGAGAAGCTTCTCCGGCAGCACTTCATCGAGAATGTCACACACCGAAGTCAGCAACCCGCCCGGATTGTCCCGCAGATCCACGATCAAAGCCTGCATGTCCTGATCTTCCAGATCCTCTGCCGCCTCACGGAACTGGTCTACTGCCGTCTCCGTAAACTCGTCAATCTTGATATATCCGATCCCGTCCCGCTTCATCTCATGCGAGACTTTTTGAAGCTCCACATCGCCAAGAGAGATCGATAAGACGACTTCTTTCTCCTCCACCGGACGGTAGACGGTGATGGAAAAATCTCCGTCTTTACTCTTAATCATGGATACCAGATCACTCAGCTGTACATCCGTAAGCGATGTATCGTCTATCGCAAGCAGCTCATCCCCCACCTGCAGTCCCGCCTCACTTGCCGGAGTATCCTCATATACCTCATTGACCGTGATCGTCCCGGACTGCGCATCCTGTGCGAGCATGGCCCCAATGCCGGTATAGCTGCCCCGGCTCGAATCGAGCACGGATTCCAGCTCTTCCTCGGAATAGTAATTCGCATATACATCATCCAGTCCGACCGCAATTCCCTTAAATAAATACGTGGAGAGGAGATCCGCATCGACATCATTCAGATAATATTCTTCGATCAGGCTCTGCACCTCGTCCAGCTTCTGTAACGTCGCTCCATCGGTGAGGATCTCGGCCCCGTTTTCCGTCTCCTGCTCCGCTACCCCCGCCTGATTGTCCATGTGCTGACCCGCATTCCATCCTGCGAAAAACATCGCTCCGGTAAAAAGAGTCGCCAGCACACCTGCCGCAAAGCCCTTTCCAAAGCCATCCGGCAATGGTTTTTCCGGCAATTCCTCCGGTATTGCATTTTTTTCAGGCATCTCATGCCCTTCCTTCTGTCTCAATTTCATACTGCCTCTGATCCTTTATCTGACACTGCCAATTACTTTAATACAAATAATTTCCAATTTCAAGCATTCAGACGTCTTCCCGCGTAATATTTTTCAGCCATTTCTTACTGCGGTAGCGCTTCAGTACCCACGGCCACTTCACAAACTCATCGGTGCAAAGCAGGAAATAGACAACCATCGGCGGCAGCTTCAATACAAAGGCTGCGATAAATCCGAGCGGCACACCGTAGCCCCACATATCGATCGTATCGCAGATCAGACCGAACCGGCTGTCCCCGCCTGCACGGAACAGTCCGGCGATCAGGGTCGTATTGACCGCCGATCCCATAATATAGTACACATTGATCGCGAGCATAACTTTCAGATAGCCCGTCGCCGTCTCGGTCAACGATGCATACCGGATGACAAACGGAGATACCACTGCGATCAGCACACCTCCGACTGCCGCTGTCACCACAGTCAGACGCAGTGCACGGCTTCCATCCTTCTCCGCCGCATCCAGCTGATTGGCGCCAATCTCTTTCCCGACGTAGATGCCGCTCGCACTCGCGATCGCAAAACACATGACGGTTCCGAAGTTCCGCACGACGACGACCAGGGAATTCGCCGCAACGACATCCGTCCCCATATGTCCCATGATGACGGAATACATCGAAAATGCGACACTCCATGAAATATCATTGCCAAGTGCCGGTAACGACAGCCGGACAAAGTCCTGCAACAGTACGCCGCCCTTTTCGAACATCGCCCGAAGCCGGATCTTCACATCCCTGGAAGCGAACGATACCCCAAAACAGAGTACCAGCTGTACCGCACGGGAAATGGAAGTCGCCAGCGCCACGCCACGGATACCAAGCTTCGGCGCGCCGAACCATCCATATACAAATACAGCATTCAAAATAATATTGAGCATGAGTGCCGTGACGTTTAAGACCGTACTCGTCTTGACCCGCTCGATACTGCGCAGTACCGCCAGATAGATTTCCGATATGCTCCAGCACAGATAGCTGACACTGATGATTCTCAAATACGATGCGCCAAGCTCAATCAGCTCCGTATCATTCGTAAATACCTTCATCATCAGCTGTGGCACGCCGACGGCCGGTACGGCGAAAAGCAGCGAAATCAGGATCGAAAACCGCAGCGCGATTCCTTCGACCCGCTCAATGGTATGCAAATCTCCTTTGCCCCAGTACTGCGCGCAGAGCATTGTCGCGCCGGTTCCCAGTCCATAATATACCATATACAAAATGCTGCTGTACTGTACCGCCAGAGACGCCGCAGAAATTGCGGACTGCCCGACCGAGTTCAGCATGATGACATCCGCCGAGCTGATCGCCGCGCTGAACAGGTTCTGGATGATAATCGGCAGCGCCAGGCGGAAAATTTTTCCGTAGGCTACCCGTTCCTCTTTGTTCCATTTCATCTTTTTGTCCCCCATCTGATGTTCCCATCATTTTCTCTGTTATTTTTTCCATGGCAGGTCCATGTATCTCATCGGTCTGCCAGGATTTCCAGCAGCTCTTCCTTCGTCAGCGTTGCCGCTGAGACCGCCTCCCCGGCTAAAATTTTGCCTGCCAGCTCCTGCTTTTTCTCCTGCAGCTCCACGATCTTTTCCTCAATCGTATCCTGCGCGATCAGCCGGAACACCGTGACCTCATTTCGCTGCCCGATCCGGTGCGCGCGGTCCGTCGCCTGATTCTGTGCCGCCAGATTCCACCACGGATCAAAGTGGATCACGATATCTGCCGCCGTCAGATTCAGCCCGGTACCTCCCGCCTTTAACGAGATCAGAAATACCGGTACCTCATCCTGATTAAACGCATCGGTGAGCCGCTGCCGTTCTTCCTTCGGCGTCTTTCCGGTCAGCTCGTAATACGCGATCCCGTCCGTTTTAAGCCGTTCCTCCAGAATCGGGAAAATACTCGTGAACTGAGAAAACAGCAGTACCTTGTGCCTGCTTTCGACCGCAGTCTGAATCAGATCCATACACGTATCTACCTTGCAGGCACCGGAAGTGTAATCCTCGTAGAGCAGCAGCGGATCACAGCAGAGCTGCCGCAGCCTTGTGAGTCCTGCCAGAATCTGCAGCCGGCTTTTCGCCAGCTCCTCTCCGCTCTTTTCGGAGATCTCCTCCTGCAGCTTCTGACGCTCAGCCACATAGAGCCGCTGCTGTTCTCCCTCCATCTGCGCATATACGATCTGCTCCAGCTTATCCGGAAGCTCCCGCAGCACCTCCTGCTTTCTTCTGCGCAGAATAAACGGCGTCGTCATCCTTTGCAGCCGTCTCGTCGCCTCCGCGTCTTCCTCCTGTATGATCGGAAGCTCATAGCGCTTCCGGAAATGCTCGTATCCTCCGAGCAGTCCCGGCATCAGATAATCAAAGATACTCCACAGCTCGCTCAGGCGGTTCTCGATCGGCGTTCCGGTCAGGGCAAACCGCACGCGGGCCGGAATTTTCTTCACTGCCCTGGCTGCCTGTGTCCCCTGATTTTTAATATTCTGCGCTTCGTCGATGAGTTCCGTGTCAAACTGCAGCTCCTCATAGAGCTCAATGTCCCGCTTCAACAGGTCATAGGAGGTGATCCAGATATCGGCTGCAGCTGCCTTGCGCACAGGATCCGGTAGCTCTGCTTCTGCTTCGGGATATGCCATGTCTGCCTCACCTAAAACGGTTGCCCCGGCATTTTTGCACTTTGCTTCCTGCCTTATCCTCTCATGCAGAATCTCTTCCCGCATGGATGCACTGCCTGCCATCAGACAGACCGTGAGCTTTGGTGCAAAGCGTTCAATCTCTTTTTTCCAGTTGTAGATAAGTGAGGCCGGACAGACGATCAGATCCGGAGACTGACTGATCCCCTCCTCGCGCCGTGCCCGCAGATATGCAATCGACTGAAGTGTCTTTCCAAGTCCCATCTCATCCGCCAGAATTCCGCCAAAGCCAAGCTTTGCCAGCGTCCGGAGCCAACGGTAGCCGATCTTCTGGTAGCTTCGCATCGTCTCATTTAATTCGCCCGGGATCTGGAAATCACTGCTCTTTACGCCTTTCATATCGCGCAGCACAGCCCGGTAAGCCTCATCCTGCTTCACCGTGAGCTGTGTGCCATGTCCTTTTATGACCTGATCGATAAACAATGCCCGGTACCCCGGCAGTTTCACCTTATCGTTTTCCAGCTGCTTTCCGCCAAGCTCCAGACCATCGAGCAGCTCTGCCACCGTCGCGGCTGCATTATCCGTCAGTTCCAGGAAATCTCCGCTGCGCAGGCGGTGGTACTTTTTCTTCCTGCGATAGCTCTCCAGTACTTCCTCGAGTTCCTCCCGGGTAAATGCATCCGACGAGACCGTCAGCTCCAGCAGCCCGTTCGCCATCGAGACACCGATCTGTGCTTTTGGTGTGCGCAGCAAACGATGGGACTGAATCCGGTCCGTCGCATAGACCTTTCCCTCCTGCTCCAGCTGACGGATCCCGGTACTGAGCAGCTGATACATCCGGTCCTGCTCAGACGATGCAAAGCAGAGCATCCCCCGTTCCGAATCTTCATATGGGAAATAACTGCGTGCCACTTCGAGCACCTGTCTCTCCCGTACCAGATCCCGTCTGCCATCCTGCTCCTGCCGGAGCAGATCGTACTGATATTCTCCATATCTGCACTCCGTACGTAAGGTAACGGTACCATCTTCCTCATCCAGATAAAAGGCAAACACCGCTTCTTTTGGGCGGTATTCCTCCAGGGAAATGCCTCGCGTCTCGATCGCATGCTCCTGCTCCAGTTCCGGCAAAACCGCCGAACAGAACAGTGGCATATCCTCCTGCGCAATTTTCAGCTTTACTGTCTTGTCTTCATCTGCACACTCCAGCAGCCGCTCCAATGCCTGCCGGTAATCAGCCGTACAGCGATAGACCTTTTCCCGCATCCGTACAAATAGCGCCCGTGTCCCCTTCCAGATGGCAAGAGGCGGAATCCACACACGAAACGCATGCTCTGTCTCCTTTCGCAGCTGCAGCTGAACCGGCGGATTCTCATCCAGAATCTGCAGTGTCTCATATGGGCATCCAAAGCTCTCATATGCAATCTCCTGATTCAGATTCAGCTCAAAGAACCGCTCCATCAGCATCCGGTTCAGCGGAAGCTCCTTCGCCAGCTTTTCATTGCCTGTATTGCTGATCTCAATTCCATCCCATATGAGCTGCACATACTGCCACGCTTTTTCCGTAAAAATACTCTTGCTGTGGACAAAAGAAAGCTTTTTCCCGTAAGTGTACTTCTCCTCTTTTTTGATTGCCTCGATAAAATCGCTCAGGCTGCGCAGCACATAGCTCCTGCCGCTGTTTTCCTGAATCTGAAACGTCAGCGCGTAGCTCTTTCTTCCATAGTAATAATTCCGCCCGGTCTCATACAGCTTCGGGATGAGCTCGATCGTCCCTTCCGGCTTTTGCTCCTGCATCCGACGCCGCATTGCATACGCCTCCATGGCCAGCAGCATCTCTTTGTCCGAGTGTTCCTTCCTTGATTCAGCCAGCAGTCCACGGTATAGCTTCATTCGCTCCGCACTTTTCTTCTGATCCAGATAGGCAAGCGCCGCTGCCGCACAGTGGCGGCACATCCCCGGCTCCTCCTGAAAAGCGCTGCATTCGCAGCCGAAGTCCTCGATCTCCCCGGTCTGCCGCCGGCAGCGGATCCAGACCGGATAGACGGTTCCCCCGCCTCCCATTTTCGATCCGACCTCCGCATTGATGTAAAAAGCTTCCGGTGTCTCTGCCTCCTCGATCTGCAGATTTTCTACTGTATGGAGCAACTGTAGCTGCTGTCCAAGTAAAAAGGTCATGTCCCGCGCACAGAGCGATTCAATCTTCTTCTCGTCAAACATACATTTCTCCCGTCAAAAACAAAGCGGATATTCGCAATCCGCTTCGCTGCTTCCTTCTAACCAAATCCCTGTCTGACAATTTGGTTGCATTATTTCAGTATACTTGATAATCCGAAAATCTACAAGGTCTCGAAAAAATTTATCCCATGCAAGAAGCAGTTTTCAAATCCCGGATTTTGCGATACAATAAAACTGCTATCGCACCCACTGCGACAGCTGATTTTGTATCTGACCGGAAGGTTCTGCCAAAAGCCGTGCGGAACCGCTACCATTATTTTTATGAGGTTATTATGAACGAAAAAGCACTCCGGGTACTCGAATACCCGAAAATCATACAGAAACTCACCGACTATGCCGGCTCCCAGCCCGGAAAAGAGCTGTGCCGGAATCTGACCCCTTCTTCCGATCTTACACAGATCCGCCGGATGCAGCGTGAGACGAGCGACGCTGTAAGCCGCCTCTTAAGAAAGGGCAACGTCTCCTTCTCGGGTCTTGCCGACATCCGTATGTCCCTGCGTCGTCTGGAAGTCGGAAGCTCCTTAAATGTCGAAGAGCTGCTGCGCGTCGCAAAACTGCTCGAGACGACCTCCCGCGTAAAGGCATGGTCCCGCAGCGCGCAGGCATCGCAAGATGAACAGACCGAGGACTCCCTGGAAGAAATGTTCACATCCTTACAGCCGCTCACGCCACTTTGCCATGAGATCAACCGCTGCATTCCGTCCGAAGAAGAGATCGCAGACGATGCCAGTCCTGGACTCAAGCAGGTGCGCCGTCAGATGCACCAGGCAAATGACCGCATCCGTGCACAACTGAACGCCATGGTCAACGGCGGCACAAGGAATTATCTGCAGGACGCTGTGATCACACAGCGCAACGGCCGCTTCTGCATCCCGGTCAAGGCGGAGTACCGCTCACAGGTACCCGGCATGATCCACGATCAGTCCTCCACCGGATCCACGCTTTTCATCGAGCCAATGGCCGTGGTAAAGCTGAACAACGATCTGCGTGAACTGGAGATCAAGGAAGAAAAAGAGATCGAAATCGTACTCGCCAACTTAAGCGGGCAGGTAGCCGTCAACAGCGACGCGATCAACGACAACATCCTGCTCATGACAGAGCTGGACTTCATCTTTGCACGTGCTCAGCTCTCTCTTTATTATAAAGGAAGCGAACCGGATTTTAATGAAGAAGGCCGCGTCCGGATCAAAAAGGGCCGCCATCCGCTGCTCGATCCGAAAAAAGTCGTCCCGGTCGACATCCGCATCGGCGAAGATTTTACGATGCTCGTAATCTCCGGTCCGAACACCGGCGGTAAGACGGTCTCCTTGAAAACCGTCGGATTATTTACGCTGCTCGGACAGTCCGGTCTGCACATTCCGGCATCTGACCACTCCGAACTGGCCGTCTTTGATGAAATTTACGCCGACATCGGTGATGAACAGAGCATTGAGCAGAGTCTCAGTACGTTCTCTGCCCACATGACAAATATTGTCTCCTTCTGGGATCAGGCAGATGAGCACTCCCTCGTCCTCTTCGATGAGCTCGGTGCCGGTACGGATCCGACGGAAGGCGCTGCACTCGCGATCTCCATTCTCTCCAATCTGCACCGCAGAAATGTGCGCACGATCGCGACGACACACTACAGCGAACTGAAAGTTTTCGCACTCTCCACACCGGGCATCGAAAATGGCTGCTGTGAGTTCAGTGTCGAGACGCTCCGCCCGACCTACCGGCTGCTCATCGGCGTTCCGGGCAAGAGTAATGCCTTTGCGATCTCCGAAAAGCTCGGCCTCCCGGACTATGTCATTGAGGAAGCCCGTGAGCATCTGACCCAGGATGCCGAGAGCTTCGAAGATGTCATCTCTGATCTCGAATCCAGCCGTGCTCAGATTGAGCACGAACGCGAAGAGGTCAACCGCTACAAGCAGGAGATCGAGGAACTGAAACAGCGTCTGGAGCGCAAGGAAGGCCGTCTCGATTCCAGCCGCGATGAGATCCTGCGCAAAGCACGCGAAGAAGCACAGACTGTGCTCAGAGAGGCCAAAGAATATGCCGACGAGACCATCCGCAATTACAATAAGCTCGGAAAAGCATCCGGCTCCGCAAAAGAGATGGAAAAGGAACGCACAAAGCTCCGTGAAAAAATGAACACGCTGCAAAAGGCCAATGGCATCAAAGCAGACCAGAAGCCCAAAAAGCAGCTGCAGGCAAAAGATCTGCGCATCGGCGACGGTGTCCGCGTGCTCAGCATGAACCTGCGCGGCACCGTGAGCACGCTTCCGGATGCCCGTGGCAATCTCTTCGTACAGATGGGAATTCTGCGCTCGCAGGTCAATCTGAAGGATCTGGAAAAGCTCGAAGATGAGCTTCCGGCATACAGCAAGAGCACCGGTGCAAAGACCTCCGGCAGCGGCAAGATCCGGATGTCCAAGTCCTCTTCCATCAGCTCCGAGCTGAACCTGCGCGGCATGACAACCGACGAGGCGATCGTAGAGCTCGACAAGTATCTGGATGACGCTTATCTCGCCCATCTCTCCCCGGTACGGATCGTACATGGCAAGGGAACCGGCGCACTGCGCAAAGCTGTCCATCAGTATCTGCGCCGGCAGAAACACGTCGCCTCCTACCGCCTCGGCGAATATGGCGAGGGCGACGCCGGCGTAACCATTGTAGAACTTAAATAGGAGGTTTTTCATGGTAGCAAGACAAAAAATTCTCATCGTCGACGATGACGAACATATCTCCGAACTGATTTCTCTGTATCTGACAAAGGAATTTTATGACACCAAAATCGTATACGACGGGGAAGAGGCGCTGCGGCAGTTTCGCCTCTTCTCTCCGAACCTGATCTTACTCGATCTCATGCTTCCGGGCATCGACGGCTACCAGGTCTGCCGGGAGATCCGTCAGCAGTCCAATGTCCCGATCATCATGCTCTCTGCTAAAGGGGAAGTCTTTGACAAGGTGCTCGGCCTGGAACTCGGAGCCGACGACTATATCATCAAGCCGTTTGACTCCAAGGAACTCGTCGCACGGGTGAAAGCGGTACTGCGTCGCTATCAGCCTGCGCAGGCCGCCCCGGCAAAGCCCGCCGGAAAATACGTCGAATACCCGGATCTTGTGATCAATCTGACCAACTATTCCGTCGTTTATAAAGGGAAAACGGTCGACATGCCACCAAAAGAGCTGGAGCTTTTATATTTCCTTGCCTCCTCCCCGAATCAGGTCTTCACCCGTGAGCAGCTGCTCGACCATATCTGGGGCTATGAGTACATCGGCGACACCCGCACGGTCGATGTCCATATCAAACGGCTCCGGGAAAAGATCAAGGATCACGCCAGCTGGGCAATCTCTACCGTATGGGGCATTGGCTACAAATTCGAGGTGAAAGCATGAAACCGAAAAAAATGCTGATCACAATGGTCGCTTCCTATCTTTGCTTTCTCTTTTTAAGCTTCCTGTTGACGATGCTGCTCGTCCCGCATGTGCTGCAGCACTATCTGTATGGCATCTCCTCGGATCCGGCCTGGCATGATACTTTGCACAGTGCCTCCATCGCCATCCAGAATACCTGCTATATCATGGTAGCGCTCGTCATGCTGCTCTCGCTCATCCCGTTTCTGGTCGTGTATTTCAAGCTGTACCGCCCGCTGCGTGATGCCTCAGAAGCCGCTGCCCACTATATGGAAGAGGATTTTACCAAGCCGGAGATCACTTACGACCGGGATGATGAACTGGGACGTCTGACTGCGACCCTGAAGTACCTGTCTGAGTCGGCCGGACATTCCAATGAATATCAGCGAAAATTTATTTCCAATATCTCGCACGACTTCCGCTCCCCGCTGACTTCGATCAAGGGCTACGTGGAAGCCATGCTCGACGGCACGATCTCCCCGGAAATGCAGGAGCGTTACCTTGGCATCGTCTTAAGTGAGACCGAGCGTCTGAACAAGCTCACGGAAGGGCTGCTGCTGCTGAACAGCTTCGATGACCAGCGCGTCTATCTGGATCTCACAGAATTTGATATCTCCGAAGTGATCCGCCATACGCTCGATACGTTCGAGGTACTCTGCCAGAAAAAGAATCTGGCGATCCACACCGACCTTCCAGATGAATCTCTGATCGTCTGTGCCGATATGGGACGCATCCAGCAGGTGCTCTACAACCTCATTGACAACGCGATCAAATTCAGTCCATCCGGAAAAGAAATCCTGGTTAGCGTCCACGAGCGGAAAAAGCTCGTCTTCGTCTCCGTCAAAGACTTCGGGGAAGGCATTTCCAAGGAGAACCTGCCAAAGATCTGGGAGCGTTTCTACAAGACGGACGTCTCCCGCGGCCGAGACAAAAAGGGGATCGGACTTGGCCTGTCCATCGTCCGGGAAATCATCCGCGCACACAACCAGAACATCAACGTCATCAGTACCGAAGGGGTAGGCACGGAATTTATCTTCACACTTGCCACACCGGAACGGAGTAATCCACACCGGAGAGACGGGCGGAGGAAGATATCCACCGCTTCTGGAGAAATATCCACGAAGTCCTGAGCGCAGTATCTTTTTGTTTATTTTTTATACGCAAATATAAAAAACTCCGATTTACAGCAACTATGCCATAAATCGGAGTCTCTTATTTTTAAAAATATTTCATTCTCGCGATCCGCGCTGCTTCTTACAGCCACTCTTTGATCTGAGCGTATACGCCCTCGCCATCGAGCTGATACTTGTGAAGAAGTGCAACTGCCGGGCCGGACTCGCCGAATACATCCTTCACGCCGATACGCAGTACCGGAGTCGGAGCGTTCTCAGCAAGTGCCTCGCATACAGCTCCGCCAAGTCCGCCGATGATGGAATGCTCCTCAACGGTAACGACCTTGCCGGTAGCCTTTGCAGCCGCAACGACCAGCTCGGTATCCAGCGGCTTGATCGTGTGGATGTTGATCACCTTTGCAGACACGCCATCTTTTGCGAGCATCTCTGCTGCTTCCAGTGCGCTGCTTACGCAAAGTCCGGTCGCGATGATCGTCACATCGGTACCCTCTCTTAAAGTAACGCCCTTGCCGATCTCGAACTTGTAATCCGGATTGTCATTGATTACCGGAACAGCCAGACGGCCAAAACGCAGGTAAACCGGTCCTACATACTCGTAAGCGGCCTTGACTGCTGCTCTTGCCTCGATATCGTCAGACGGGTTGATGACTACCATACCCGGAATCGTGCGCATCAGAGCCAGATCTTCGTTGCACTGATGGGAAGCTCCGTCCTCACCGACAGAGATACCTGCATGGGTCGCACCGATCTTTACGTTCATGTGCGGATATCCGATGGAGTTTCTTACCTGCTCAAATGCTCTGCCTGCTGCGAACATTGCAAAGGTACTTGCAAACGGTACTTTGCCTGTCGTGGAAAGTCCTGCTGCGATGCCCATCATATTGCACTCTGCGATACCGCAGTCGATATGACGCTCCGGAAATGCTTTTTTGAAAATACCGGTCTTTGTAGCGCCTGCGAGGTCCGCGTCCAGAACTACAAGATCATCGTGCTCTGCGCCGAGCTCGGCAAGTGCCTTACCATAGCTCTCTCTCGTTGCGATTTTCTTTACTTCTGACATAATGCTTCCCCCACTTTCTCTAAGTCTGCCATAGCTACTGCATACTGCTCATCATTCGGAGCTACTCCGTGCCAGGATGCCTGATTCTCCATGAAGGAAACGCCCTTACCCTTTACGGTCTTCATGATGATCGCACTCGGCATGCCCTTGGTCTCTCTCGCTTCCTTGAATGCGGCTGCGAGCTGCTCCATGTCATTTCCGTCTGCTACGTTGATTACGTGGAAATTGAATGCTTCAAACTTCTTGTCGATCGGATACGGAGAGCATACGTCAGCGATGTTGCCGTCGATCTGAAGGCCGTTGTTGTCCACGATGACTACCAGATTGTCCAGCTTTCTATGTCCTGCGAACATGGAAGCCTCCCATACCTGGCCCTCCTGAATCTCACCGTCTCCGAGCAGAGTGTACACACGGTAATCCTTCTTGTCCATCTTTCCTGCCAGTGCCATTCCAACGGCTGCGGAAATGCCCTGTCCAAGAGATCCGGAAGACATATCAATACCTGCGATGTGCTGCATGCACGGATGTCCCTGCAGATGAGAGCCAAGGTGACGCAGTGTCACAAGATCCTCTACCGGGAAATAGCCTCTGTGTGCCATTGCGGAATAGTAGCCCGGAGCGGTATGGCCCTTGGAAAGCACGAAGCGGTCTCTGTCCGGATCCTTCGGGTTCTTCGGGTCAATGTTCATCTCCTCAAAATACAGGTATGTGAAAACATCTGCTGCGGAAAGAGATCCGCCCGGATGTCCGGCCTTCGCACTGTGTACTGCAGTCACGATGCCTTTACGAACTTCGTTCGCCATTTTTTGTAATTCCAGTGTCGTCATAATGTACACCCTTTCTTTGTTCTAATCTGTGATTACTGTCCGTAGTATGCGTTTGCGCCGTGCTTTCTCATGAAATGCTTCTCTTTGATCGAGTCTGGCGCCGGAGTAACCCGCGGATTGATCAGCTCGGTACGGCATGCCATCTTCGCTACTTCTTCCAGTACGACTGCATTGTGAACCGCCTCAGCAGCATCCTTGCCCCAGGTGAACGGTCCGTGATTCGTGCAGAGCACTGCCGGTACGTATACCGGATTGATGCCTCTCTTCTTGAACGTCTCAATGATGACAAGACCGGTGTTCTTCTCATACTCGCCGTTGATCTCTTCCGGAGTCAGGCTTCTCGCACACGGAATCGGTCCATACATGTAGTCTGCATGTGTCGTACCGTAGCACGGAATGTCTCTGCCAGCCTGTGCCCAGGATGTCGCCCACGGAGAATGAGTATGTACCACGCCACCCAGCTCCGGAAATGCCTTGTACAGCTCCAGATGCGTAGCGGTATCGGATGACGGCTTATATTTGCCTTCTACACGGTTCCCTTCCATATCAATGACTACCATATCATCCGGACAGAGCTTCTCATAGTCGACTCCGCTCGGCTTGATGACAAACAGACCAGCCTCACGGTCGATGCCGCTGACATTGCCCCAGGTATAGGTGACAAGTCCGCGTTTCGGGAGCTCCATATTTGCTTCATATACTTGTTTTTTTAATTCTTCTAACATGATAAAAGCATCCTCCTTATTTCCACTTGCTCCCCTTATCATACACTTTTTTGCCCATTTCGTCCAGTAAATTCTACGTGATATTGCAATCAATCATAAAAAACGATCCCCGGCAGATTTGCTTACCGGAGATCGCCTTTTTCCAATTACTGAGTGACACGCTTTTGCCGCTAATCTAGCTGATTTTTATGATATCTTTCCTGGAATATCCATCCGTCCTGTCATACGCCGCCACAAAATCATTCCCGGCCAGATACAGATAATCCCCGATATAAAGTCCGCGCATGTTGTCATAATCTACCGTCGCTGCGATCTCGGAGGTACCCTGATCATCTGTCTGATCGGATGCACCGGAAAATTCATCGCCATAAAAATCACACAGCAGCTCTCTCGTAAACCCGTTTTCCGCATCGTAGGAATAGACAAAGTACCGTTTGTCACAGTAAAAGCCAATCAGATTTTCATCCGGATCCACCAGAATGGATTTATACTCCTCAATCGACGGACACCAGGTCATCCCCGGAAGCACGACTTTACTCACTTCTTTCACATTTGCCGGATCGGAAATGTCAAACATCGAGAGCTTCAGCCCGGTCGTGATGCCGGTATCCTCGTCGGCTTCGTAGCCGATCCCAAGCAGCAGATTTTCCCCGTAAAAATGCAGATAGGAAGAAAATCCACTGATCTTCCGTTCACCTAAGATTCTTGGATTTTCCGGGTCGGACAAATCCACAGAAAAGAGCGGATCCGTCTGCCGGAATGTCACAAAATACCCGGTCGTCCCGAAAAAGCGTGCGGAACGGATCGTCTCACCCTTTGCCAGATCTTCGATCGCAGAGAGCTGCTGCAGCTTTTCATCCAGAATGTACAGCGCATTCCACTCCTCCCAGTCCGCATCATAATAGGTAGATACGACACGCAGTGTTCCGTCATATTCGTTCATCGAAAACGAATTGTTCAAATACCCTTTTACCGAACCAGCTGCCACACCGGTGATTTTCCCATCTTTATAATGGAACTTCGCAATCTCGGTCACAGTCGTATCCGCACCACTATTATAATTCTGGTTTGTAATATAAATATTTTCTGTGCTGACATAGAAATTATCTGCGCCGGATACGAGCACCTTCTGATCCTGTGCCTGCTCCGGATCCGTCAGATCAACGGAACTGAGCACAAGATAGGTCTCATTTTCCGGTTGTTCCGGAAGGTAAAAGCAGCGGTAGTCCACTTTTGCTCCATTGATGCGCGGAACGATCGTGCTCTCCTCATACGTCGAAGCCAGATACGGCTGATAAGAGGTAAAGAGATACACAAAATCTCCGTTTTTTCTGGAGTCCTGATAGCGTCCATCCTGCTGTAATGCTCCGGTCTGCCTCGGTTCCCTGCGGTCTGAGACATCCCATACGGACAGCACCGTCTGGTAGCCGGTCATCATCCGATATACATCATCCTCGTTCTGAAGTTCCGTGCTCCTTCCATCTGCCACAATCGTCAGGGTATCTCCATCCAGGTACATCTCCCGGATATTCGCATCTGTAAGTCCTGACAGGTCAAGCTTCGTCGTACTCACCAGCTCCGGACTGCCATCATTCGCCTGCACAATCGAAAAAGTACCATTCTGTCTCAGAATATAGATCCACGTACCATCCGTCTTGACGATATCACCCTCGTCCACACCGGCTTCCTGCACGTTCGTCTCGGAATAATCCTTCGATTCTGTCGCTGCCTTTGCCGTCGTATCTACCGAATCTTCCACCGCATACTCGGCAATTCCGAGATCTCTCGCACCCGCACTGGGTGCCGCGGTAAGTTCCTTATCATACACGACATCATCTGCGCCGAATACCTCATACAATTTGTCATAAATCTGCTGATAGTTGGACGCATAGGTCAGTGCCTCGGTCGGAGCTTCCGTCTGTACTTCCTCGGATGATCCGGCAGATGCATCCACATTTGCACTTTCTCTTGCTGCACTGTTTGTCTCCTCATCAGACTCCGCATTTACACCATTTTGTTGCGTGGTTGCTGCCTCTGTCGTATCTTCCATCAGAATCGCAGCTTCGTTCTCAGATGCATCTGCGCCCTTCGTATCGGCTACCACCGGATCAGTATATACCTGTATTTCTGTCTCCTGCACGGCTGCCGGCTGCTCTTTCAGAAGTGTGATCTGCCGGGACTGCGAATACACCGTCACGCCCAGCACAAAGATCGCCGCCAGACTGCCCAACTCCGCGACCGTTCGATACGTGAATCTCGTTCTGCGTTTTCCGGTATCTTTTTTCTGATCTTTCATTTCCCGCGTCTCCTTTTCTGGTTGCTCCTTTTCTGGTTGCTCCTTTTCCGACTCACCCATTCCATTCTGATTCATGTTTTCATTCGATCTATTTACACTCGCTTTGTCATTCATTTCTTCTGATATCATTATCGTTTTCTTTCTATCCAACAGTTTCTGCTCAATCGCATCCGGCGAAAGCGACTCCGGCGGGGTGATCGCATCCGTCTGCTCTCTCAGCAGATCCAGAATCTTCTTTTCATCCATATCTGATACTCCTTTCTGCTATTGACTTTTTGTTTCATCGCATGTATTTCTTCTATAATCGTTTTTGTGTTATTTTCCCTTTCACTGTCTCTGTGCCGCTTTCTCACATACTTGTTTTTCTGTTACTCGCTGTGCACATATTCCTCTTTATCCGTTCTCTGGAAAGCGCTTGTAAAATACTTTTCACAAGAATTTCTTATCTTTTAGGCACATGCCAGAAACGCTTCCATCTTCTTCAACGCCCGATGCTGTCTGGATCGGATCGTTCCCGGCGGCAGCTGCATCAGCTCTCCGATCTCTCCGCTGGAATACCCGGCAAATAGCTTTAACGCCAGCACCATCCGTTCTTCCTCTGACAGCTGTTCAAACGCCCGACGCACATCCATCTGCTCACTCCAGTCCACTTCCTCCTGTGGCAGTTCCTCCGACAGCTCCTCCGCCGCCTTTCCATAGCCCTGTATCTTTCGCCTGCACTTTACTGAAAGAATCGCAAACATCCAGCTCTTAAACGATTCCGGCTTTCGAAGCGTGCCGATCTGCGCAAATGCATCCAGTACCGTCTCGCTCACTGCATCCTCTGCATCCTGCAAATTCTGCAAGGTGCAGACGGCAAACCGGTACAGGTCTTTATAAATCTGTGCATACAGTCCGGCAAATGCATGTGCATCGCCATTCTTTGCCTGCTGCACAAGCTGTATCGTATCACTCATACCCTCTCCTTCCCGACATGGCTTCCCACATCTGTGTTTCTATTTATAAGTGTTCCTTTTTTGCGCATCTGTTGCATGAAAATTTTAAAAATGTAAGTAGCCTGCATATAAAAATAATTTGAAAAACAGCAGCCTCCGTACCACGCCGAAAGCCGCTGTTTTCTCCTTGTACTCTTAATTTTTTGATATCCTCACACACAACCATACCGACTCCCCGGCTTGCATGGATATCAGTTTTCTTTCTCGATCCGCTGCAGCCAGTTCCATACATCCTCGTACACCGTATACCGGTCCAGTTCATTTAAAATCTCGTGTCGGTCATGTGGATACAGCTTGCACTCTACCTGTTTCATACCGGTTTTCTCGAACAGCGATACGACTTTGCGGACACCTTTTCCGCTTCCGCCGACCGGATCCTTTGCTCCGGCAATAAAATAAACCGGTAAGTCCTTTGGCATACGTTCCAGATACTGCGGCTGGATGATCTTATATAACGTGAGAAACAGATTATAATAGCCATTTACCGTAAACGGGAATCCACATTTCTCATCTGCAACATACGCATCCACCGCCGCCGGATCCCGGCTCAGCCAGTCAAACTCCGTCCGATTCGGCCAGAATTTTGCATTATAATTTCCGCACGCCATCCAGTTGAGCAACCGACTCCGATAATTCCAGCCCTTCACAGCCGCAAATCCCCGGCAGAGCGCCAACGCCAGACGCAGCTCTCCTACCGGATGATAGCCGGTTCCACAGAAAATCGCGCCATCCAGCTCTTTTCCGTAGCAGCACACATACTGTCTTGCCAGAAACGAACCCATACTGTGCCCCATCAGCACATACGGCACATTCGGATACTGACGCTTTGTCCGCTCGGTGACTCTGTGCAAATCCCGGATCAGCGCCCGATTGCCATCCTTCTCAGAAAAATATCCATACTTTTCCGGGTCCGCTGCTGAATCACCATGTCCCAGATGATCATGCCCACATACGAGAATCCCATGTCCGCACAGATATTCCGCAAACGACCGATAGCGAACGATATGCTCTGCCATCCCATGCGAAATCTGTACAACCATGCGCACTTCGCCGTCCGGAATCCAGTAGACGGCATGGATCTCATCGCTCCCGTTCCAGGACGGAAATGTAAAATGCTGCTCTTTCATTGCCCTGCTCCTTTCTTCGCTTCCATCATCAATATTCGCTCTGCCTGATCATGTTCTGTTTTTATCCAAAAATTACGCTCTCTGTTCCAGCAGATCCGCCAGCTTTGCAAACTGCTCCAGCGTCAGCGCTTCTCCGCGCACCGTCTCACTCAATCCCATTGTGCGCAAAGACTCCAGAATCTGCTCTTTTTCCAGTTTCAAATCCGACGCATTTTTCAGGCTGTTTACAAGTGTCTTCCTTCGCTGATTAAAAGAAGCCCGGATCAGTGCAAATAAGAACGCTTCATCGTTTACCTGAATCGGCGGCTGCTCATGTGTCTTCAGACGAATCACTGCGCTGCCCACATTTGGTCGAGGGATAAAGCAGTTTGGCGGAACATTTGCTGCAATGTACGGCTCCGCATAAAACTGCACGGCAAGCGAGAGCGCTCCATAATCTTTTGTCCCCGGCCCTGCCTGCATCCGCATCGCCACTTCTTTTTGCACCATGACCGTAATGCTGCTCACCGGCACATGGCTCTCAAACAGCCCCATGATAATCGGCGTCGTAATATAATAAGGAAGATTCGCGACCACTTTGATCGGCTTCCCCCCGTTTTTCTCATTTGCCAGTGCTGCCAGATCCAGTTTTAAGACATCCTCATTGATGATCGTCACATTCGGGTAGTCCGCCAGTGTCTCCCCTAAAATCGGAATCAGGTTCCGATCGATTTCTACCGCCGTCACTTCCCGCGCGGCCTCCGCCAGATACTGTGTCAGTGTCCCGATCCCCGGTCCAATTTCCAACACGAAGTCATCCTTTGTGATCTCAGCCGCCCCTATAATTTTCTCCAGTACATGCGAATCAATCAGAAAATTCTGCCCGAATTTTTTCTGAAAATCAAACCCATGCTTCTGGATCACCTCAATTGTTTTTTTCGGATTCGATAGTTTCTCTGTCATTCTGTATTCTATTCCTCTCTATCTCTCAATTTTAGGAAACAGCCGCAGTACATTTTCATAGGTCGCCTGTTCTACGTTCTCCGGTGTCGTCTCTTTGATCCGCGCGATCTCTTCGATCACAAGTGGAAGATACAACGACGCATTCCGCTTCCCACGATACGGAGTCGGAGCCAGATATGGACAGTCTGTCTCCACCACAATCCGGTCCAGCGGAACTGCTGCTGCTACCTCTTTCATGACTCTTGCATTTTTAAACGTGACAACACCGCCGATCCCGATATAATATCCCAGTCGCACATACTCCATCGCCATTTCCGCAGACGAAGAAAAACAGTGGATAACCCCTCCGGTTGTCCCCGCATGCTCCTGTCGCATGATATCAAGTGTATCCTTAGCCGCATCCCGGCTGTGAATGTTGACCGGAAGATTTGCCCTCTGTGCCATCTTCAGCTGCTCGATAAACCACTTTTTCTGAAGCTCATGCGATTCCTTGTCCCAGTAATAATCCAGACCAATTTCTCCGACTACCACCGTCTTCGGCTTTTTACAAAGCTCCTCCATCATCGCCAGCTTCTCTTCATCCAGCATCCCGACATAGTCCGGGTGAATCCCGACTCCTGCATAGATAAATGGATATTGCTCTGCCAGCTTCTGACTCGCTAAGACGCCTTCCATCGAAGCTCCCATATTGATAATCCCCCCGATTCCATGCTCCTGCATCGAACCAAGCAGCTCCTCTCGGTCATTATCAAACTGTTCATCATCATAATGCGCATGACTGTCAAAAATCATAAGTGGTTTCCTTTCTGTCCTTCATCGCTTTTGCGTTGCATAGATAAGTTATTATAGCATAGTTTCTCACATCTATGTTATTTTTCTTCTCGCAATAACAAAAAAGACACCGGATTGCTCCGATGTCTCTTCCATGTACCTTCAAAACCACATACAGTCTATTTTAAATATCAATCCGAAATCTTAACCCTACCATGCTTCGACAGCGGATGGTATCCGCTTTCTCCGCGTTTGGATAAGCTTGCGACCGATTAGTAGCAGTCAGCTCCATGCGTTACCGCACTTCCACCTCTGCCCTATCTACCTCGTGTTCTTCAAGGGGTCTTGGGATATCTCATCTTG
>JAQXGF010000070.1 GCA_029006155.1 Lachnospiraceae bacterium | reverse complement strand
TCTGCTTTAAAGTGCTGCCCTTTTGTCTGATTTATCAAGTAGGAATCCTTTCAGATAGCGGGACTTATATTCTGAAGCTACTATAAATGATATATGCATTAAGAGCAGTCCTGTTTTCTAATTTTAGCTAACTGGCATTAGGCCACGGCGGGGCCACTTCGATTCCGGCAAATGTCGAGGAGATGATCTCAGTAGACATGGGATGCGTCGGAGAAGGACTTACCTGTGATGAGACGATGGTGTCGATCTGTGCGAAGGACTCGATGGGACCGTATGATTATCAGGTGGTCAGCCGGATGGTGACGCTGGCAAAAGAGCAGGGGATCGGTTTTGCAGTCGATATCTATCCGCATTATGGATCTGATGTGGATGCGGCACTGAAAGCGGGCTATGACATCCGCCACGGCCTGATCGGACCGGGCGTCTATGCGTCGCACGGATATGAGCGCTCACATCGGCTTGGGGCAGAGAATACATTCCGGCTGCTGTGCGCGTATACGGAAGTATAAAAAGGAAAGCAATCCATGTCAGAAGGTATTGCGTGGCTTCATGCTCTGTAAACGATCATTACGCCACCCGAAACGATCATAAAATAACGATCAAAACGATCATATAAAGCATTTTCATTTTACGCATATTTTACCGGAATTTTGGAAAAACTATGAAAATAGAAGCCGGGGGAAGCAAGTTACCCAATTGCTTTCTCTGGCTTTTTTGTAAAAACGACCGGAAAAACCCTGCAACTACAAGGAATTTCGGAAAAAACACCTGCTTGTGAAAAGTATACAAAAGAGAAAAGATGAAATTGTGCATATTTACAAAGACAATGTTCAAAACGAAAGTAAGTTAAAACAAACTTGCCAAAAACAATTATATAAATGATAAACAATCGTATATGACACTTGCTAATGAACATATATCTGAGTATAATGCAGGAGAACAGAACAAAACGAACATTAAATATAAGGAGGAAATGAAAAAATGAGCAAAATATCAGAGATGACCAGAGAGAGCTGGATCATGAACACCTTCCCGGAATGGGGCACATGGCTCAATGAGGAGATTGAGAACGAGGTAGTCGCACCGGGTACCGTAGCAATGTGGTGGCTGGGATGCACTGGTATCTGGTTCAAGACTCCGGGCGGATGCAACATCACGATCGACCTCTGGTGTGGAAACGGAAAGCGTACACACGGCGACGGCAAGATGAAGGTCGGCCATCAGATGGCAAATATGTGCGGCGCAAGAGCAATGCAGCCGAACCTCCGTGCAGTACCGTTTGTGATCGATCCGTTCGCAATCAAGCAGGTAGACGCAGTGCTGGCTACACATTATCATCAGGATCACATGAGTGCAGAGTATGCAGCACACGTCATCCAGAGCGGTATGACGACGACCGATGAGAATGGCAAGGAGATCCCGGTACCGTTCATCGGACCGAAGAAGTCCGTAGAGCTGTGGCAGAAATGGGGCGTTCCGGCGGATCGTTGCATTACCGTAAAGCCGGGCGACACGATCAAGATTAAGGACATTGAGATCGTAGCACTGGATTCCTTCGACCGTACCTGCATCGTGACGACCGATTCTCAGGGACCGGACAGAGAAGAACTCACCGGCAAGTGCCCGACCGATATGGACGATAAGGCAGTCAATTATCTGGTAAAGACGCCGGGCGGAAATATTTACCACAGCGGTGATTCTCACTACTCCATCTATTTTGCAAAGCATGGGAAAGATTATGACGTAGACGTCGCATTCGGTTCCTACGGTGAAAACCCGATCGGAATGCAGGATAAGATGACTTCCGTTGATATCCTGAGAATGGCAGAGGCGCTTCGCACGAAGGTCGTCATCCCGATCCACTACGATGTATGGACAAACTTCATGGCAGATGTCAACGAGATCCGTGTTCTGTACGATATGAAGAAGGATCGTTTGGACTACAAGTTCCATCCGTTCTTCTGGGAAGTAGGCGGCAAGTACGTATATCCGACCGATAAGGACAAGAAAGCATATCATCACAGAAGAGGATTCGAGGACTGCTTCGAGGCACCGCAGAACATCCCGTATCGTTCCTGCCTGTAAGAGACAGAGCAGAGGCATGGCTGCCTTTTTCCTGACAGATGGCAAAGACCGGAAGCGGGGAAAAGCAGCCGGATAAAAAGACCGGTTCGGAGTTTCTGACAGACATATTCTGACAGCGATGGGGGAATGATACTCCGGAAACGTAAAAGGAAAATAAAAAGGCGGAGGAAAAACTATGTTACGCACATTTGTAGAGCAGAAGCATTACAAATTTGCCGAGGAGGCAAAGGACTGGAAAGATGCGATCCGGATGAGCTGTGAGAGCCTTGAGGCAGACGGTACCGTGGAGGCGAATTACAAGGAAGATATCATCGCCTGTGTGGAAAAACACGGTCCGTACATTGTCATCATGCCAAATGTGGCTATGCCGCATTCGCAGGAGGGAGCAGCCGGAGTCAATAAGACGGCGATCGGATTTATGAAGCTCGAAAAGCCGGTCAGCTTTGACGAGAATGATCCGGAGAAGGACGCACAGCTGTTCTTTACACTGGCTTCCTGCAACCCGGACCAGCATTTACAGAACATGATGAAGCTTTCGGAGATGTTGATGAATGAGGATGTCGTAAAGGCACTTGCAGAAGCAAAGTCTCCGGAGGATCTTCTGAAAATTCAGGAGCAGTATTTAGATTAAGCACCAGGGAAAAGAAAAGGTAGGGAGAAAATGAACATCTTAATGAATATCTGGTCCTATTTTGCGACCAACATTCTTCAGCAGCCGGCGTTCATGATCGGACTGATCGTCATGCTCGGTTACATTCTGTTGAAAAAGCCGTGGTACGATGTACTGGCCGGCGTGATCAAGGCAATCGTAGGTTATCTCATCCTGACGGTAGGTTCCAGCGGACTGGTCAGCAATTTCCGCCCGGTACTGGTAGGACTGAAGGACCGTTTCAATATTGACGCGATGGTAATTGACCCGTACTTCGGACAGAACGCAGTTACCGCAGGCGTAGAGGAAATGTTCGGCAAGGGCTTTGGCAATGCGATGATCCTTCTTCTGATCGCATTTATCGTAAACATCCTGCTCGTTCGTTTCAGCAAATACACAAAGCTCCGCGCACTGTTTACGACCGGTCATGTACAGGTACAGCAGGCATCCACTGCTTACTGGCTCATCCTCTTCGCATGTCCGTTCCTTGGAAAGACCGATATCGGCCTGATCGTTGTCATGGCACTCGTACTTGGCGCTTACTGGGCAGTCGGTTCCGACCTGACGATCGAGCCGTGTCAGGAGCTGACCGATGGCGCCGGCTTCTGTCTGGCACATCAGCAGATGTTCGGTATCGCGATCAATACATGGCTGGCAGAAAAGCTGTTCGGCAAAAAGAAAGACGGAAAAGAAGTAAAGAAAATCGATGATCTGGAGCTTCCGGGCTTCATGTCCATCTTCAATGAGAACATGGTATGTACTTCCATCCTGATGCTGATCTTCTTCGGTGCCATCCTCTGCGTACTCGGAAAAGATTACCTGGTAGAGCAGGGCTTCCTCAAAGAGGGCGCGAGCATGCTGTTCTACGTGATCCAGACCTGCCTGTATTTCGCCGTATACCTTGCGATCCTGCAGCTGGGCGTTCGTACCTTCGTAACCGAGCTGACCGCTTCCTTCCAGGGTATCGCGGACAAGCTCCTTCCGGGTTCTATTCCGGGTGTTGACTGCGCAGTTATCTACGGATTCGGTGCAGCAAACGCAGTTCCGCTTGGTTTCCTCGCAGGCTTCTGCGGACAGATTCTCGCAATCATTGCTCTGATCGTGCTGAAGAGCCCGGTACTCGTTATCTGCGGATTCGTTCCGGTATTCTTCGATAACGCAACGATCGCGATCTTCGCAAATGAAAAGGGCGGCATCAAGGCAGCGCTGATCCTGCCGTTTATCTCCGGTCTGTGCCAGGTATTCGGTTCCGCGATCATCGCAGGCTGGGTACAGATGGCAGCGTATGGCGGGTACCTCGGCATGTGGGACTGGGCAGTCGTGTGGCCGGTCATGACCGCTATTATGAAGTACTTCAGCTACGCTGGTATCGTAATCGTAGTAGTAGGACTGCTGGCAATCCCGCAGATTCGTTACCGCAGAAACAAGGAAGGCTACTTCATGGTTACGGAAGACTATGAGGCATACAAAGAGCTGAAAGCAAAACAGGCAAAGTAAATTTTCGGAAAATAAGAGAAGTGCAAAACAGGGCCTCCGGTCAAAACACCGGAGTGCCTGCAAAATAAAGAAAAGGAGTGTATCAAAAATGGCAAAGGAAAATATGAGTTTTATGGTATGTTGTGCAAATGGAGCTGGCTCCAGTCTGATGATGAAAATGACACTGCAGAAGGTGCTGACCAAGCTGAACATTAAGCCGGGCAAGCTGCACCACTGTGCACTCTCTGAGGGAAAGAGCGCAGCACCGCAGTATGACGTCGTTCTGTGTGCACAGAATTTTGCAAGCATGTTCAAGGATGCAGAGAAGAAAGGCACGACTGTGATCGGTCTGCGCAACATCATGTCCGTACAGGAGATGGAAGAGAAGCTGAAAGAGCACGGAATCGCATAAACAGTCTGCGGACAGGTCAGGAGAATTGTATGAAGAGAGAACGGGCATTTGTAGAAAACAGACGACAGAGGATCCTTGACAAAATCATAAGTAACCCCGGAATTCATGTGGATGAGCTTGCCAGTCTCTTTGAAGTGTCTGCCATCACGATCCGGCGGGATCTTCAGTATCTGGAAGATCGAAAAATGCTGACCAGATTTTATGGCGGTGCGATACCGGCAGAGCGGGCGCTGGAAGGCAGTAAACAGGATATCGTAGAGACCTGCCGGGAGCAGATCGCACGCTATGCGGCAACGCTGGTAGAAGATGGAGATTCTCTGTTTATTAATACGAGCAGGACTGCTTTGCAGATGCTGCAATACATCAAAAATCAGAATGTCACGGTCATTACGAACAATGGCCGTGCCATTGCCTGTGACCATCCGGATGGTGTGAATGTGATCCTCACCGGAGGAGAGCTGCGCTATCCGAAGGAGGCAATGGTGGGGGAGTTTGCAGAGCGCAATCTTCTGAAAGTATACGCAAAAAAAGCGTTTGTCGGATGCAGCGGGATCTCCGCAGAATACGGCGTGACGACCGAAAATGCAAATGAAGTAAATTTAAATGAGCTGATGATCCGCCGGGCGGCACAGACGGTGTATGTACTGGCAGACCATACAAAGATCGAGACGAGAAGCAGCTTCCGTACCTGTGGAATTGACCGGGTGACCCATCTGATTACCGATGAGCTGGCACCAAAAGAGGCTATCGACATGTATCGGGAACGTGGCATTCAGGTGCATCAGGTAGGAAAAAATGATTTGATAGAAGTGAGGTAGAGAAGAGCTATGGTAAAGGGAACCATTACAGTAAATAATAAATCCGGACTGCATTTAAGACCGGCTTCTGAGCTGGCAAAGATCGCTGGCAAGCTGACCAGTGACATCACCATCATCGCAGGGGAGAAGAAGGTAAATCCGAAGAGCGTTCTGATCCTGATGAGCGCAGGTATCACAAAGGGAACGACGATCGATATCACCTGTGAAGGACCGAATGAGGAAGCAGACCTTCAGGTCATGCTGGATGCAATTGCCGGCGGACTCGGAGAATAAGTAAGGAGGAAGCGCCGTGAAGAAGTGGCAGGTATCCAAAACTGCATCCAGAGGTTATGCGATTGCGCCGGTATACGTTGTGCGGGAGCGGACGGTGACGGCGGACGAACGCCAGATCCGGGATGATGAGAAAGATGCGGAGATTAAACGTTTTGAAGCTGCAGTGGCAAAGGCTCAGGAAGATCTGCTCGTGTTGGCAGATTCCAATGCGATTTTTGCAGCACATTATGCTCTGGTCGGGGACGTTGCGATCTATGACGGAGTGACCGGAAAGATCAAGGATGCAAACATGAACGCAGAGGCGGCTCTGATGCAGACCCGTGATGAGTATGTAATGATATTTGAAGGCATGGACGATGAGTACATGCGTGAGCGTGCAGCAGATATGAAGGATGTATCCAGGCGGCTGCTGTATGCGTTAAAGGGAATTGACGACAATCCGTTTGCAGCGATGAAGGAGCCGAGCATCGTAGTGGCAAAGGATCTCGCCCCGTCCGATACGGCGAAAATGAATCTGGAACTTGTCGCAGGATTTATCACAGAAGAAGGCGGCGTGACCAGCCATGTCTCTATTATCGCAAAAAATCAGGGGATTCCGTGCCTGGTAGGCGCAGGCCCGCTGCTTGCCGAGGTAGAGTCCGGTGTGATGGCGGTGCTCGATGCGGAAAATGGTATATTTTACCTTGATCCGGAAGAAGCGCTGGTGGTAGAATACCGTCAGAGGGCAGAAGAGCTGCAGAAGCGGACCGAGGAGATGGAGAAGCTGAGCACCCTTCCGTCTGAGACAACCGATGGGCATCACTTCAGCATCTGTGCGAACGTCGGAAGCCCGAGCGACATCAAGAGTGCGCTGCAGTACCAGATCGACGGTGTCGGACTGTTCCGCAGTGAGTTCCTTTATATGGAAAATGATCATTTTCCGACCGAGGAAGAGCAGTTCGCGGCTTATAAGGAGGCGGCAGAGCTGTTATCCGGCAAAGAGCTGACGATCCGTACGCTGGATATCGGAGGCGATAAGGGACTGGATTATTACGAGTTCCCGAAGGAGGAGAACCCGTTCCTCGGCTACCGTGCGATCCGGATGTGCCTCGATCAGACCGATATGTTCAAGACACAGCTGCGTGCCATCTTGCGTGCGAGTGCATTTGGTTATATCCGCATCATGTATCCGATGATGATCGCGATAGAGGAGCTTGAGGCGGCGAATGCACTGCTGGAGGAGTGCAAGGCAGAGCTTCGCGCAGAGGGTGTGGCGTTTGATGAGAAGATCCAGGTCGGCATCATGGTGGAGACACCGGCCGCTGTCATGATGGCAGATGAGTTCGCAGCGCTGGTTGATTTCTTCAGCATCGGCACGAACGACCTGACCCAGTATGTACTGGCGGTAGACCGCGGCAACCAGAAGATTGCAGAGAAGTACAATTCCTTCCATCCGGCGGTACTGCGTGCCATCGCACATACGATCGCAGCAGCACACCGCCACAATGCGAAAGCCGGTATGTGCGGTGAGTTTGCAGGGGATGAGAAAGCGTCCGGACTCCTGCTCGGCATGGGGCTGGATGAGTTCAGCATGTCTGCAAAC
>JAQXGF010000069.1 GCA_029006155.1 Lachnospiraceae bacterium | reverse complement strand
ACACCAGTAATTTATTATTCTCTGTAAAATATGTATCCGGAGAAATTGCAATATTGAATTCTCCCCCATTTTTTACTGCCAGAATGTTGATGTTGTAGCGTTTTCGGATATCCAGTTCGCCGACTGTTTTTCCAGCCCATTTTTCTGGCACTTCCACCTCAAAAATTGCATGGGAAGCATCCACCTCCATATAGTCCAGAATATGATCATCTGTGTAACGGATAGAGGCCCATTTTGCGACCTGCTTTTCCGGATACACCACCTTATCTGCACCGTTGCGTAAAAGAAATTTTTCCTGAACATCACGTTCTGCCCTCGAAATCACCAGTTTTGCTCCCAGTTCTTTCAAAAGGGAAGTTGTTTCAAGAGAATTTTGAAAACTTCCTCCAATGGTCACAAAACAAATATCATAATTTCCAATCCCAAGAGATTGTAAAAATTCAGCATTGGTACTGTCACCAATCTGAGCATTGGTCACAAATGGAAGTACCTTATCCACCCGTTCTTCGTTCCAGTCAACTGCCATAATTTCATGCCCCAGCTGATTAAGCTGCATGGCAACATGCCTTCCAAATCTTCCAAGTCCAATAAGTAATACATTCTTCATAATATTATCTTTCTCCTTCTCATCCAACTGTAATTTTTTCCAGTGGAAGTCTTGCATTTTTCTTGTTTCTTCCGGAAAATACTGCATAAATCAGGGTCAGTCCGCCTACGCGGCCAAGATACATCAGCATAATCAACACGACCTGTGAAAAAATATGAAGTCTTGGTGTAATGCCCAGTGTCAGACCTACCGTACCAACAGCCGAAGCCGCTTCATACAGACAATCCAAAAGAGGAAGACCTTCGTATACACTGATAGCAATCCCTCCGCAAAAGAACAAGGTAAAATAAAGCATGGCTATCGTCGCTGCATTTTTTATCACATGGTATTCCAGTCTTCGTCCAAAAGATCCCGCATTCTCCTGGCTTCGAAATGTAGCAATCGCATTTAAAATAAGTACGGTAAACGTTGTTGTTTTCATTCCGCCTGCGGTAGAGCCCGGCGACCCACCAATCAGCATTAGCAGTATCATAACCGCTTTTGATGCTTCACTCATCTCTGAAATGTTTATAGTATTAAAGCCGGCAGTTCTTGTGGTTACGGATTGAAACACAGCTGCCAGCAGGCGTTTCCCTGTAGACAAATTTTTCAGGTCACAAATAAAGAAAAAAACTGCCGGAAGCAAAATCAGACATGCGGTAGTCATAAGAATGATCTTGCTTTGCATGCGGTAACGTTTAAAGTTCCGTTTATTCGTATAAATGTCATCCCAGGTGAGAAAACCGATCCCCCCTATGATGATCAGCAGCATAATTACCATATTTAAAAGCATGTTTCCGGAATACCCTGTCAGAGACGGAAAAGAATGAACGGTTGTTCCCAATATATCAAATCCGGCATTGCAAAAAGCAGAAACAGAGTGAAAAACTGACAGCCAGATCCCTTTTACCCCATAATCCGATAAAAAGACTGGAAGCAATAACACTGCCCCTAAAGTTTCAATCAAAAATGTCCCCTTTAAAATAAACCTTGTCAGTCTGACGATTCCCCCAACTTTAGGTGCTGAAATCGCATCCTGCATGGTGCTTCTTTGCATAAGGGATATTTTTTTCCCGGAGAGAAGAGAAACAGATGCCGCCACCGTCACCACTCCAAGCCCTCCGATTTGTATAAGGGCAAGTATCATCGTCTGCCCTGCCAGAGACCAGTAGCTTCCGGTGTCTTTTACCACAAGCCCTGTCACACATACCGCGGAAGTGGCTGTAAAAAGGGCCTCATGAAATGGAGTGGGCACTCTTTCCGATGAGGAAACTGGAAGCATCAGCAAAACGGTTCCCAAAAGAATCACGCCTGCAAATCCCAGAATAATTAACTGGAAAGATGTCAGATGCTTTTTCTTACTTAATTTTTCCGGCATAAATAATCAGAACTCCTTACTATTTTTCATGATGCATTTTATTATATCTAATTGCCTTCAAAGATAGTGTAAGAGTCTCTAATTTCGTATTAAGATTGTATAAAGATTTAACCAAAACATAACTTAATAAAAAGGCACGATCTCCAGAAAATTTTCCGGATAGATCGTGCCTCTGCTGTTATTTTTCTCTTATATTTTTCTGCTTATGCCTGTTTCTCAAATTCCTTTGCAACGTCCTGTAAGAGCTCGCGGATCTGCAGATGCTGCGGGCAGACTTTCTCGCATTTTCCACAGCGGACACAGTCGCTGGCCTTGCCGTTGTGTACGGTATGTACATTGCTATAGTAGTAATCGGCATTCCAGTCATGGAATACGTTCTTCGCATTCAGGCAGGCGAACAGATCCGGGATGGAAATGTGCTTCGGACAGCCATCAATGCAGTAACGGCATGCCGTACATGGGATCATATGCTTGGAGTGGAAGACGTCTGCTACCGCTTTTACCGCGTTCATCTCCGTCTCATTTAACGGCTGGAAGTCCTTCATATAGCTCAGGTTGTCGTTCATCTGCTCCAAGCTGCTCATACCGGAGAGCACCATCATCATGCCATCAAAGCTTGCCGCAAAGCGGATCGCATAGCTTGCGGTGCTGCCGCCGTGCAGGTCATCCAGAATCTTTTTCGCATCATCCGGAAGGTTGACCAGATTACCGCCCTTTACCGGCTCCATGATGATCAGCGGCTTATTGTACTTGCGACAGACTTCATAGCACTTGCGGCTCTGTACCGCCGGGTCCTCATAGTCCACATAGTTGAACTGGATCTGTACGACCTCGATCTGCGGATATTCCTTTAAGATTTCTTCGAGCACTTCCGCCTTATCATGGAAGGAAATGCCAAAATGATGAATCTTACCTTCTGCCTTTAATTCCAGTGCCGTCTCATACGCATGACATTTCTTAAAATGTGCGAAGATGTCCTTCGACTGCGCATGCATGAGGTAAAAATCAAAGTAATCAACGCCGCATGCTTCCAGCTGACTCTCAAAAAACGGACGGATCTCCTCCTGTGTCTTGAAATAAGCCATCGTCAGTTTATCGGTCAGAATGTACGCTTCCCGTTTGTGACGGCTCGTCAGACAATCCTTTAATGCGAGCTCACTCTTCCCACTCAGATAGCCGTGTGCGGTATCAAAATAGTTGAAGCCCTGCGCCAGAAACGTATCGACCATCTTTTTCGTCTCTTCCAGATCGACATCCGTTCCATTTTCCATCATCGGAAGCCGCATGCATCCAAATCCGAAATTCTTCTTTACTTCCTCAAAGTACATGTTGAATCCCCCTTCGTTTTCTCTGGCTTCGACTATTTTGCCCAAAGCCAGTTTTGGTATTTTCTCTTATTCTACAACCTGAAGTTCGCTCCAAGTCAAGAATTTTTTGCGGAGGCGTTGCGGAGGCGAATTTTAATGTGTTTTAATGAGTTGAATATAATAGTATCAATTACTATGGAGGAATTATGGGATATACAATTAAGGAAGCTGCAAAACTACTAAATCTTACGCCAGCAACGCTTCGTTACTATGACAAAGAAGGGCTTCTCCCTTTTATTGAACGAAAGAACTCAGGATATCGAATTTTTTCCGAAGGTGATATCATGATGCTCCGAGTAATCGAATGCCTAAAAAAAACAGGGATGTCATTAAAAGAAATACGTCAATTCTCCAAATGGTGTCAGGAAGGGGACGCTTCTCTTAATGAACGCTATCAAATGTTCTTGGATCGAAAAAAAGTTGTTGAACAGCAAATGGCAGAGTTGCAGAAAACGCTTGATCTGATCAATCATAAATGCTGGTATTATGAAATAGCCATAAAAGCTGGAACCGAGAAAATTCATTTCAAGCCAAACAGTGATTCACTTCCTTGTGAGCCTTAAAAGAAAAAGATTCATGCTATCAAATCAACAGCCGGAGCAAAGTAAACAATGGCTTACAGATGCTTTGTTGATAAATATTTCTTTTATTCTAAGTTGCAAATAATCTGGCACAATTCTGATGTGATGTCAGAAAAGAGCGTATAAAAAGAGGCATCACCACTCACGGCAATGCCCACTCTCTGCTCAGCTATATTTTTCCTGTTTCAATAATCCTCTCCAGCATTTCTGCAAACCCTTTTGGATCACGAATCTGATACTGCATATGATTAAAGCCATCGAAAACCGGGAAATTTCCATATGGATATGCCTGCATAACAGCAGTTCTGTATTTGAAATGATCTTCTTTCGTTCCGAACTCCCAGAATGTATTTCTCTGCAGAGCTTCCGGCAGTTCTGGAAATGGCTGGTCTTCCAGACTGTCCAAAAGCTGCCGTTTCAGGTTCCCATAGGTCAGAGTCTTTCCTGCTCTGATGAAATATGGTTTTATCGCCTCATCTTCGCACCACATGATGTTTTTAAGCGTTTTTCCGTTTGACCAGTAAAGGCTTTTGATTGCCAGATATAGGAACGGAACCATGATTCTCCGTGTCATCCGCCAGATCTGTGCAAACTGCCCGCCATCAAAAAATACATGCCTTACGGTGAGATTTGCGCTGGTCAGAAATGCCATTGCGAGATCTGCGCCGATGGAGGACGCCACGATCAGTTCGAGTTCGCGAATCCCCTGCTCATTCAGAAATTGCGTAATCTGCTGCACTTCCTCTTCCTTGCTGCGATAGCGCTGCCCGGCACAGTATACCGTGGAAGTCGGCAGAATGCAGTAAAACTTTTTGGCCAGTTTTTCTGCCACTGGCATGCTGCTGTCACCGGTTACTCCCATTGCATGAAAAAACAGAATCGCCGGATGGGATCGCTCCCCTGTTGTTTGAAATGTCATATTGCCACCTTCTGTCCGTTTTGATTAGTTTTTACTTACTCTATTTTAGCATAAAATGAACACGGTGTCTGTGATATTTTTTGCAACTACTACGACCCCTACATTTTTTAACGGGCCAAGCAAGTCCCCTGCTTCAATTGCGCAGAGCAATAAGCAGCTATTCGGTTATGACATATCATAAGGAGGGACCCGCTTACGGGAGGATTCCTTGTGATCCTGCAAGTAGCGAAGCGGGCCCAGCAGCAGGACCCCGCAGCAAAGCTGCAGAGATGAGCTGCAGAGATGGATTGCAAATATCATCTTGACTTCTTCTGACTCACTAAAAATCCAGCTTCATCTTTTATAATTTCATATTCTTTTGCCATAGGATTCTCAGATCCAACCACACAATAATCGCATTTGTCGGAGTTTCCGCAGGTACCATGTCGAATCAAAGTTCCATGAATCTGGCTGATTCCCCAATAATCTGAATTACAGAAAAGCGGGAGTACATGCATAAGATTATGTTTTTGGGCAAATTCTGCATTTGGACATTGTGTAAAGTGGTATCTGGCCGCATGATTCTTTTTATCATATGGCTCTGATATATTACAGAAGCATGCCGGATACTGTGCATATAATTTTCGGTCTTTTTCTCCAACTTTTTGAAAAACCTTGTTGATCAGCCACATATCAAAACTTCTATTCAGATTAAAAAACTTTCCTAATTTTACAAATTCTGACATAAACAGGTTTGTAACAAGCTCCTGCAATTCTTCTACTGGCGGATGATCCGGAAGAAGTGGATACATGGAGAAAATAACGATGCTTCCATAAATTGCAAGTGCATGACTGGTCTTTTTCCCGCCATAATCAGGAAGATCTTTCAGGTATTTGTCGTACTGCCTGCTGATCAATTTCCAGAGGCTATAGCCTTCTTCTTCTCCATATCGTTCCGTCAACCACTTTTTTATTTTCACGCAAAATTCTGATATATCGCTCAATTCTATATGTTCTACCATTAACGTTCTCCCATTATCCATACTGGTTTCTTAGTATCATTCGCATTTTTCCACAACGATTATTTTGTTCGATATATTCCGAACAGCTGGAATTTTACCTATCACACAATAAACAGGCATAAGTTCTTTCATTCCCTCAACCAGACTGACTTCATGCAGGATAGTAAAATTCGGTACAATCTTTTGCAGCTCTGTTCCGTTCTTAACTCCCCATGTGAATTTTGCGTTGCTTCCCTCTATCGATTTTTCTTTCACATGTTTTACAACAAATGGTGACATGGTTTCGACCATTACGGTTGCTTTCTGAAATGATTTTTCAATAATAGAAAACATCTTTCTGATGTCCTTCTCACACAAATACATCGTAAGCCCTTCCATTATCACCAGAACATTTTCTCCATGATAATCGATATCATCCACATAGGAATCATCCATTGCAGACTTTGCAATCTGATATATCGGCCCTGTTTCTGAAAGAAACTGCCACCTTATCTTCATAGTCTCAGGCAAATCCACATTGTACCAGCGCAGATATTTTCCCTTCATCCGATAACATCTGGTATCCAGTCCGCATGCAAGATTTACAACAACTGTATTTTCATGCTTCTTCAAATATTGCTTAACCATCCGGTCTAATACAATTGTTCTTGCAATTACACCATAGTTCATGGCTTTATCTTTATCTGCTATAGAAAAGTCATAGTCCAGATTTTTCATGAGTTCTACGGCAATCTCATCTTTGATTTTTGCATTTTGTTTTTTGGTTTCTTTTGCTCTTGCATACAGGGTCTGTATCATCGTTTCCGGCACACCTGTCACATTCACTTTTTCTTTCATGATCTGTCGCCTTCCATTATTTTTTAGGATCTCTATTCTCATAGAAATCTGTCCTCTTTCAGAGTATTCTGTAAATCACCTTATGTATTAGATGTATCTAACCTATGATTTCTAAAAAACCGTGCGCAATGCAAGACTGTGATAACGCACGGTTTTTCTATGTGTTCAGTATATCACTTGAAAATTTATATGACAAGATGCTACGTTCTTTTCTCTATAACTTAAACTCTCCATATAATATTTTTCTTTCTTTATCTCCCAGCGTTTCGATATATAGAAGGATAAAAACACAAGAGCAAGATCCGATTGTTCTTATTCTTCATATACAGTTTTCCAAAATTCATATGCTTCTTTTAAGTGGCTTGTTTTATCAATCTGTGGTTTGCCATTCGTATCTCCACGGCCACCTGCCAAAAGCATTTCTTTATCGTGAAAACCGATGTAATTGATAACCGCAAATCCAGCAGATCACATTGCTGGATATTTATAAAGCAATTGAAGGAGATAAGCCGCTGTTTCATTTGGACATCCACTGTGACGGAAGAAGGACAGGGATCCTTCTTATGCCGTTACTTTTTTATGATTCATATGCCAGTAATAGATGGCACACATCACAACGCCCACCGTCGTCGACACCGGCGCTGCCAGGCCGATCATCGTCAGGCTCGCATTCGGCTGGATGCTCATGACATAGGCAAACGGGAGACGGATCAGAAGTGTCTGAATCAGTCCCTGCGTCATTACCCACACGGTCTTATTATTTCCGTTGAAGTATCCCATCATGCTGAACAGGAATGCAGTCATAATCGTCTCTGCGGCAAAGCCCTTCAGATATTCATATCCCCGCTGGATAACTGCCGCGTCCGTCGTAAAGATACTGGCCAGCAGATCCCCCTTGAACATGACAATACAAAATACCAGACAGCCGACGACAACGCCCACGCCAATTCCGGTAAACATCGTTTGTCTTGCCCGCTTGTCTTTTCCGGCTCCCACATTCTGTGAGACGAAGGATGCCAGAGACTGCATCAGTGCGCTCGGTACGAGCATCGCAAAGCTTACGATCTTGCAGGCCACACCGTAGCCGGAGGATGCCTCCAGACCAAGCCGGTTGACAAACGCACACAGCGCGAGGAAGGAAATCTGCGTCAGCACTTCCTGAAAGGCGAGCGGTAGTCCGATTCTCAGAAATTTTCCACACTGCGCATTCCATTTAAAATCGCTTCGGGTAATCGTAAACGGCAGATGCTTCTTTACCAGAATCCCGATCGCAAAGACGACGCTGCACGCCTGAGCCAGAACCGTTGCCGCTGCCGCGCCTGCCGCATCCAGATGGAATCCGGCTACGAGCACCAGATCTCCGATGATATTGATGATACAGGCTACCAGTACGAACAGCAGCGGAGAATTGCTGTCGCCCAGTCCGCGGAAGATTGCGGATAATACATTATAAGCCACGATAAAAAAGATACCGCTGCCGCAGATCCGCACGTACATCGTAGTCAGGTCGACCGCTTCTGTCGGCGCCTGCATGAGTACGGAGATCGGGCGTGCAAAGCCCACCATCAGAAGAAACAGCACGACCGAAATCCCTGCAAACACAAGCGTCGCGCCACCGATGACGGAGCCGATCTGCTGCGGCTGCTTCTCTCCCAGGTACCGGGCGATCAGCACCGTGATGCCCATCGCGAGCTGTGTGACGGCAAAGGTCACGAGATTCAATACCTGGCTGCCGGTCGAGACTGCCGAGAGCCCGGAAGTCGAGCCATAGCGCCCGACAACGATCAGGTCGACGGCTCCATAAGCCGCCTGAAGAATCAGCGCGCCGAGAATCGGCATCATAAAGGCGACCAGCTTCTTTAAAATACTTCCCTGTGTAAAATCTGCTTTTTCATTTGTCATACTGGGTTCTCCTCTCACACATAATCTGATAAAACTTTTCAATCGTCCGGATCATGACTTCGGCATCCGCTTCGGAGATATCCTCCATACTGGATGCCAGATCGGTAAAATACTCCTCATCGTATTTCTTCGACAGCGCGCTTCCTTCCTCCGTGATGGAAATATAAGTGATCCTCCCATCTTCCTGGGATGTGAGCTTGCGCAAATATCCCTTCGCCTCCATCTCCTTGACCGTTCTGGTGACACCCGGCCGCGGAATGCTCAGCGCATCACTGATATCCGATACCTTCACCCGATGTCCCTCCTGCTCCAGTATCTGAATCACTTCCAGATATTGAATATAGGAAGGCAGCACACCCTTTGGCAGCGGCGGCAGCATCTCCCTTGCCCGCTTCGCCTGATAGCAGGCATCGAGCATCCGTTTGATTGTTTTACTTGTCATATCGCTTCTCCTGTATAGTTACCTTTGTTAATTACCATAGATAATTATATAGGAAAATGATGATTTGTCAACCCGGTAATCTCTTTTTCATAAAAACAGAGCATATGGATTTCTGTTCCATATGCCCTGCTTTCATTATCCGAAGCCTTTATCACTCTGTTTCTCCGTCTTTTCTATTTTTCAAATGTTCTGTAGCGTTTCTTATGCTTTTTCATCCGGCATCCGACCCAATCAGCACTTTCTTTCCACGAAACGCAAAGCCATAATGTCTGATTCGTTCCTTTGCGATTCCTCTGGCGAGTAATTCTGCATCATATTGTTTCTCCTGAATTTGATGCAGTGCATTCTCCATGGTCTGCTCCAATGACTTTTCTTTTGCGGTGTTCTGAACTTTGAACTCCATTATGATCGCATCCAGATGTTCTTTCAATGGTTCCATTACTACATCATAACGTCCAAAGCCACTTTCCCTGTTGGATGTGATTCTGTATTTTCCAGACAAATCAACAATCAGTCCAAGAACAAATCCGTGGTAAAACCTTTCTGGTTCGAGCTCCTCTGACGGCTTTCCACCCGCATCAAAACTGCTGAATGTCTGAAGCGCTATCTGATTCATAAACTGGTTCATATAATCCAGATCCCCTGCAAGCAGAGCATCTTTAAAATCACCATATGCAGATTCCTCTTCTGTGAACCAGTCCTCTATCATTTTCTCGAACATCAGCATCGTCTCGTGATTGGTAACTTTCAGATCATACTGACGTTTTCCGGTCCTGTTGTCCATCTCGTATCGGTCAACTTTCAGATAACCGCTGGCAAGCATAAGACTCCAGATGGCGCCCCGCTTTCTTCCAAGCTGCTCAAAGATGACCTGTTCATCCAGTTCTGTGCGGATCACGCCACCATTTATTAAATCTTCCATCTCTGACTTGATCTTCGCCGGACTTTGACGAATCAGATTGGAAATCAGCATATTTCCGCTGGTGTCTGCCCAATAAGTTCCATATTCCCCTGTATCCAGATATTTTGTGATGGACCATGGATTGTAAATATCTTTCCGTTTTCCGAAGGAAAATCCATCATACCAGTAGCAGACGTTTCCCTTTTCCTTGGACAGGCCATTTTCTTCCAGCACATGGAAAACCTCTTCTTCTGTGAACCCAAAAGAGCTGCTGTACTTTTCGGATGTTGTTGTTACAACCTCAAGATTATTCAGATCAGAAAAGATGGATTCTTTACTGACTCTCGTAATTCCGGTCAGCAGACCCCGTTCCATATATGGATTCGTTTTAAATGTGGAATTGAACAGACTTCGGATAAATGCCGTAAGCTTCTCCCAATACCCATGAATATAGGCTTCCTGTAAAGGGGTATCATACTCATCCAGAAGGATAATCACCTTTTTTCCATAATAACGGCTTAAATAATCCGACATATAATTGACCGCCACTGCTGCTGCATCATCCGACATCTCTTCTTCAACCGAATCGAAATATGCGCGGTCTTTTTCATTCAATACGGTGCTGGATTTTATAAATTCGAATGTACTGTATAACCGCACCAGCTTACGGATAACCGCCCTTCTTGCAGACTCATACGTGGTTGCCTTAATATCGGCAAAGCTAATGGAAATGACCGGATATGTTCCCTGAAGCTTACGAAATCTTTCTTCTTTCCAGATGGCCAGACCTTCAAAATATTGGCTGCATTCTGAATGATTCATGGAAAAGAAATATTCCACCGTACTCATATTCAAGGTCTTGCCAAATCTTCTCGGACGGGTAATTAAGGTAACACTGTCCTGATTGTCCCACCATTCTCTGATAAAATCTGTCTTATCGATATAAAAGCAGTCATTTTTTCGAATGGATACAAAATCCTGATTTCCAATGGAAATTACTGATTTCATGAGCTTGCTTCCTTTCTTCACTTATGGATCTGCCATTTTGTTACTTTTTATTGTACCATTCCGTCATAAAAAGATCCATGCCATAATTGAAAAAATTTATTTCGCTTTCTTTTCTCTTCTCATAAAAAGACAGACACACAAAGCAGCAAAAGCAACCGTCGCAACGATCAGTATCGGCCATACCGGGATCGGACAGACACCTGCGCTGATCAGCTTCAGTCCCTGATAAAGGGTATATACGCCAAAGATGGAGAATATTACAAATGCAAGCGTGTTCAGCAGTCCCTCTGGGGTCTTGCTCTTTAAAAGATAGCCGACCAGCATTCCAAGGATATCCGCCGCGAAAAGTCCGAGGGAGCATCCGATCCATACGACAAATGCGGATGCCATACCTTCATTTGCAGCAAATGTGATCGCGGTAAGCTGTGTCTTATCGCCAAGCTCTGCTACGAAAAAGGTGCAGAAAACGGCAAGTGGCGCGAACTTGATTTTTGTTTTGCCGCCTTCTTCTTCTTCCTCGTCATCCTCGCCGGCAATCGTAGAGGCTGCAAAATAGAGAAATGCCAGAGCTGCGATTGTCTTAATGAGCCAGTCCGGAATGAATTCGCTGACCAGTCCGCCTGCAAGGACGGCCAGTCCATTCAGTACAAGGATTGCGGCAGCCGTCCCTAATATAATGTCTTTTAACTTGTATTTCGAAGTAAGTGCGATCAGCATGAGCTGTGTTTTATCGCCCATCTCTGCTATAAATTCCGTAAAAAATACCTTTAAAAACAGTAACATAGTCCTGATTTCTACTTTATCTTATGATGATGTAAGCCGCATATGCCGCATAAAGTGCAACCATGCAGAATCCCTCGATTTTTCCGATTTTCTTTCTGGTACCGGCAAAGATCCACACGCACACAGTAAATGCAATCAGTACGCACAAATCAATGATATTTTCTGTAATTATGCTGATTGGGCTGATCGCAGATGCAATACCAAGTACCATAAGTATATTAAATACATTGGACCCAATCGCATTGCCAAGTGCCATATCGACCTCATTCTTTCTGGCTGCAACGATGGAAGTCACCAGTTCCGGAAGGGAAGTTCCGATCGAGACGATGGTAAGTCCGATCAGTGTCTGGCTCATTCCAAGGTCACTGGCGATTCTCGATGCGGCATCTACCGTCACATCCCCGCCAATCGCAATCGCAAGGGCCCCTCCAAGAATGAACAGAATGCTCAGCGGCACGGAAATCAACTTGATCTCTTCCTCGGAACCACCTTCTATCTCCACCTTCTTCCCTTCTTTACTCGCCTTTAATGCAATCTTAATCATGTAGAAAATATATCCCGCAAATGCCCCCAGGAATATCACCCCATCAAGATGTCCAAGTGTCATGCCTGCCTTATCACCAAATCCGGCAATCCCCAAAAGCAGCAAAAGCCCTGCACAGACAAGCGAAAACGGAATATCTCTCTTTACTGTTTCCTTTGCGACATTTACGGTGGCAATCATTGCACACACGCCAATGACAACCATGAGATTGAATATGTTGGAACCAACCACATTACTTACCGCAAGTTCATTATTACCGGTAAGCGCAGCCGATACACTGACTGCCGTCTCTGGAAGAGATGTTCCCATTGCCACAATGGTAAGTCCGATAATAATAGCAGGAACATGCAGTCGCTTTGCCACACTTGAGCTTCCCTCTACAAAAAAGTCCGCACCTTTTATAAGCAGCACAAAGCCGATTATAAGAAATACAAGTACGAGCGCAAATGGGGCGTTGTTAATAAAATTCTCCATACCTTCCTCCTTTTCGTCCTCCATAACCGTATCGTCAGCCGAACATCCGCTGTTACAAGTATACCCGGCGGGTAAAAAAAGACTCATGTATATCAACGATCCGCCAATGTATCCTACACAGGCAATTCATCGATATACATGAGTCTCATTATTTAAGATTTGCCAGATTATACTCTCTTTTATAATCAGAATGTTGACAAATCACACGTCCGTGCTAACTACTCCCTCATGGAATATTCAATTACTTGATAGATATTATCAAATATAGACCCGATTGTCAACAAAATTCTGCTGATCTGGTTAAACGGATATTCGCAATCCGCTTCGCTACTTGCTCATAACCGAATAGCTGCTTCGCAGCTTATCAGGAGTGGCTTGTACCACTCCTGATACAAGCAAGCCCCCTGTTTATTGCTTTGCGCAATTGAAGCAGGGGACTTGCTTGATTCGGTTAAAACAAATCCAGCATATTATCCAGGTAAACCTCCTCCCGAACCTGCAGCTGATATTCCGGGCGGGTCAGGTAATGGAGTAAAAATTCCAGAATCAGAGCGCTGCCAAGTCCGCGGCCTTCGATTTTAAAATTGGAGAATCCCATTGGCAGATAGCATTCCTGAATGTCTTTTACACCGATAAATCCCGGATTTTTCATCGCTTTTGAGAAGCGGTAGCCGCCGCTTGCATTCAGCGCAGTACAGAGATGTTCCGGCGCGGCCTCTCCGAGATTCTTGCGGCTGACCGCTTCATAGCAGGATTTTCGGTCTTTGCAGCCGAACCAGCAGCATTCATTGCACAGAAATTCGACCTTATCCTTCTGTGGCTGCGACAGCTGCGAAAGCTCCCCAAACCGTTTATTCAGCCGGAAGTCCGGCACCACATAGCGGAATGCCTCCCGATCCAGCTCCTCCGTGAGCTGCGCAAAAGCCGTCAGCACCTTTGTCGTTGACGAAACAAAATAAAATTCCGGGTACGTGCGTTGCAGATAGTCCAATAACAGTTCGGAGTGGACAATCACGCCATTTTGCGGTGGTTCCTGGCGGGCAAACAGTTGGCAAAGCGCATTACACTTCTGGTCTGCAAGATGCTCCTTCTGAAGCAGCGAATTGCTGAAAGTCAGCCTAGAAGAAATGCCATACTCCTGCATCAACGCCAGCACGTCCCGCGGGTCGGCCGTTCCAAATGAGGTCCGCCCTCCGCCCCAGATACAGTCCGATGGCGCTCCATAGATCGAACCGATCTCACACCAGTCATAAAAATAGTCCCGATGCGAGCGAAACAACGGCAGGAATACACGGTACAGCTCATAAAACTCAAACAGGCCCGGAAGGTGATAGGAAGCGATTTTTTTCACTTGCGATGCCAAACTTGCGTCATAGCCTTTTTTACATATGGTCTTCATACAGTCTTTCAGCCTTTCCTGTTCCGGATTTCTGCTCTCATTTTACCCGTTTCTCATCCAGAATGCAAATAGAACGTGCATTTACCAGATTCGGTCAGACACCCTCCAGCTCCCATCCCTCGGATTTCCTCCGTATCTCGATGAAATCCCGATACCGTCCCGGCTCGTTGGCAAGTGTCTCGTGGCGGCCGCTCTGGACGATCCGGCCGTCATCTACGACCAGAATCTGATCGGCCTGCTCGATCGTCGCGAGGCGGTGGGCGATCGCGATGATCGTTTTGCCCTTCGTCAGCTCGGAGATCGCCGCCTGAATAAGATGCTCGTTTTCCGGGTCGACGCTCGCCGTCGCCTCGTCGAGAATGATGATCGGCGCATCCTTCAGAATCGCCCGCGCGATCGAGATGCGCTGCTTTTCTCCTCCGGAAAGGCTCCCGCCTCCCTCTCCTACGACCGTATCATAGCCATCCGGAAGCGCCATGATGAAATCGTGGCAGCAGGCTTTTTGCGCTGCCTCGATCATCTCCTCCTCGGTCGCATCCGGCTTACCGAAACAAATATTGTTGCGGATCGTGTCGTGAAAGAGATAGACATTCTGAAATACCATTGAGAAATTTTCAAGCAGGCTGTCACACGTCAGGTGCCGCACATCATGGCCGCCCACCAGAACCGCACCGCTATCCACATCGTAGAAGCGGGCCATCAGGTTGCAGATCGTCGTCTTGCCGCTTCCGGACGGACCGACGATCGCCGTCGTCGTATTCTGTGGGATCGAGAAGCTGACATCCTTTAATATCTGCCGCCGCTCTTCCCCCTCACCGTAGGAGAAATTGACATGCCGGAACTGGATGTCATACCGGTCCAGTGTGAGTGCCTTTCCGTCTCGGTCGATAAACTCCTCCCCCTTTAGGGCATCCAGATGGTCCAATGCATCGTCAATGACGGCGAGCACATGTGCACTGTCCGCGATCGGCTCCACGGAAGCCATGACATTGAACGATAACAGTACAATCAGCACCATCCAGACAAATCCCAACTCGCCGCTGCGGTTCAGGTAAAATGCTGCCGCTGCGATCGCGACCGCCGCGACCTTTAAAGCGATCAGATGCAGCGCATTAAACGGAATGTAGCCCCACTCGATCTTCAGATTGATATCACGGCTGTCGTGGCATGCCTGTCGCATCGCCTCCATCGAAGCGCCGGTTTTTCCGAACGATTTGACGACCGGAAGCCCACGCACATACTCCAGGGTAGCCGACGTCAGATCCTTATTCGCCTTTGCCAGCACCGGCGCATTTTTTGCACTGTACTTCGAAATCTGCGCCATGCAAACCAGCGATACCAGTACACCGAGCAGCGCGATCACTGCCGTTTTCCAGTTGAGATACGCCAGCCAGAGAAAAATGCAGGCAAAGTTCAGATACCCGCCGACGAAATTGTCGATCATGCGGATGCCCATATTTTCTAAAGTATGCAGCCCGGTCGTGATCGCATGTAAGATCGTTCCCGTGCTCTTCGTCTGAAAATAGCCAAGCGACACCCGTTTCAATGCATCGCCCACGGCCAGACGGTCCCGTGCAATCAGCTCGTAGCTGATCGCCTCCTGAAAGCGCGCCCGCAGGTAGTCAAAGAGAAACCGCAGGAAAATGAGCAGAAGCATCACCAGAAGGCTTCGCATCACCCAGGTTTCATCAAACGCCGTGCCGGTGCGCAGATCCTCAGCTAAGGTCCCGATCAGCCAGGCCGCCAACGCGACCGGCATCGCTGCAAACCAGCTTGAGAAAAAGGAAAACAGAAATCCAATGTAAAGATTACGGCGAAAGCTGCCGCACCATGTGATGATTCGTTTTACTGTCCGGAACATCAGTTCTCACCTCCTGTGCTGACGGCCCATGTACGTGAGCCGATGTGTGCCTTCCACATGCGTTCATACAGCGGGCAGGTCGCAAGCAGTTCTTCCTGTGTGCCCGTTGCCTCGATCCGTCCGTCTTTTAAAACGACGATCTGGTCCGCATTCTGGATCGTAGAGAGACGGTGGGCGATCACGAGCAGTGTCTTGCCCTTTGTCAGAGCGGCGATGCTCTGCTGCAGCCGATCCTCGTTTTCCGGGTCGGTAAATGCCGTCGCCTCATCCAAAATGACAATCGGTGCATTTTTCAGCATCATCCGCGCGATGGCGATCCGTTGCTTTTCTCCTCCGGAGAGCCGCTTGCCCGCTTCCCCGGCCAGCGTATCATACCCCTTCGGCAGTTTTTCGATGAATTCCTCACAGCAGGCTGCACGCGCAGCTTCCTTTACTTCTTCATCGGTCGCATCCGGACGTCCGACCCGGATATTTTCCAGAATGGAGCAGCGAAACAGGAAATTGTCCTGCGTCACAAAGCTGACCAGACCGGAGAGCTGTGCAAGTGGCATCTTTCGGATGTCCACGCCGCCGATCGTGATCGTGCCCTCCGTCACATCCCAGAAGCGGGCGATCAGCTTGGCGATCGTTGACTTTCCGCCGCCGCTTGGCCCGACGAGTGCCGTATAGCTGCCCTCCGGCATGTCCAGCTGAATATGATGCAATACTTCCGCTTCCTTTTTCCCGCTGTAGGAAAAGCAGACATCCGAAAGCACAACGCTGTGACCTTTGACTGCCACCGGTGACTCCGGCTCTGGCAGTTCCTCCATCGTCAGCAGGCTCTCAATGCTGTCGATGTTGAAATTCATCTCCCGGATGCCTTCCATGAACACCTCCAGCTTCGCAAACGACGTCACCATTGACATCGCAAGCATGACGGCCAGTGCCAGCTCTGAGATGGAGATCGTATCGTGCAGTACAAGGTACAGTCCCATCGGCAGCACACCGAGCAGCGTGGATGGAAACAGTGCGAACGTCATTTTCATCGTAATCCACGTCGAGGACAGCCATTTTACGACAAATTTCTTATAGTTTAAAATCGCATTGGCATATTTTTCATAGGAGACGCCTGCTCTTCCGAATGCCTTGATGACTTCGATGCCCTCCACGTATTCGACGATCGTGCTGTTCATCGTTGCATTGGAAGTATCATATTCCTTGAAGCTTTTTCCGCTGATCATCATCGTCAGCGCCATAAAGACAAAGGAGAGCGGAACCGTCACGAGTGATGCCAGCGCCAGCCGCCAGTCGATCATCCAAAGTGCAATCACGCTGATCACCGGCAGGAGCAGGTGTCCGGAGCCCTCCGGAATCATGTGGGCCAGCGGCGGCTCCATGCTCTCGATTTTTTCTACCATGATACTTTTGATCTCACCGATGCTGTGCTTCTGCACTTCCCCGAGCGGTGCATGCAAAAACCGCTCTACAAGCCGGAGGCGCAGCCCCTCCAGGATATGATAGGCTGCGATGTGTGAGATCCACGTCGACGCGGAAAAGCAGACGATGCGGAGCAGGTAAAACAGCAGGGCGAGTCCGCACCACCTGAGGATCCCGGACGGCTCCGTCTGATTTGCGATATACAAATTCAGCACCCGGTAAATGCAATAATAAGGCAGCAGTCCACTGATCACACTTAAGACGGACAGGATGACGGATGCCCCCAGTCTCTTTTTACTGCCTGCGGCATAAGCCATTACTCGTTTCATACGATCCCTTCTTTCCTGATTCTGTATTCGGTCGGAGAAATACCCATGACGTTGCGGAACGCTGCGGAGAATTTGCCCGGATTCTCGTATCCCATCTGCAAGGCAAGCTCCTGAATCTCCAGTGTTTCATCCTGCAAGAGCATGCTCGCCGCCACATTGATGCGGTAGCGCTTCTGATAGGAATAAATGGAGTCTCCATAGATCTCGCGGAAGCATTTTTTCATGGTCGTCAGTGGCATGTCATACTGGCGCGACAGCTCCTCGATCGTGACACGTGACTTCAGATCCGTCGTGATCTGTGCATGGATCGCCCGAATCTTTTCCATCTGCGTTCGATAATAGTAAGGCTTGTTTTCCTTGACATACTCGACCGGAAGTACATTCAGGTACAAAAGCAGCTCGACCACCTTGAGCAGATAGTATTCGCGCGTCTTGGCCAGCTCCGGGTGCTCCATGTTGCGCGGATAAAAGCTGGCGATCAGACGGCTTAAGCTCTCCTCGTCCCGGATCACGTAAGGCTTTTCAAAACAGCAGTATTTTTCGCGCAGCTGCTCGGGCTTCACAGAAAAGCCATGGAACATCTCATCAAAAGCGGCCTGCGCCTGCTCCACCTCCAGAAAAATGCTCACGCCATGATAGTGCTTCAGCGGATAGCAGGCCATCCCTTTATGGTGCTCCCGGTTATCCAGCCGCAGTTCCTTCTCCTGCATGATGCTGAATACGCCAGGCTGTACTTCCATCTCGATCCGCCCCTCCCGGCAGTGATCGATGCAGAACACCTTCTGCCCGGCCTTCAGCTCGAACTCGGATTTGCATTTTTCCATATGCATATCGGAAAAGCAGACCATCACCCCCGGCAGTACCTGATAGACTGTCATGACGCCTTCTCCGGTCTCGTCCGAAATCGTAAATACGACACAGCTCTCATTTTGTGTCACCGTCTTAATATTGCTTCCCAGTCTGGCGACAGCATCCATGATCGTTCTCCCTCCTTTTCATTAGCATTTCCTAACTCTGGTAAGTATCATAGCATGGATTGCGTGCATGTTCCATACCAAAATAGTCGGCGCTAATCCATTTGGACGGAAATTTGGAAAATAGTGCCTTGGTGCGCAATTTCCTGTACAGTAAAAAATCTCCCGGGACAGAATAGTTACTTCTATCCAGGGAGGTTTTTTCAAAATCAGCATCCGAACAGCTTTGCCGTTTTCTCCATCCGTTCCGCGATCGGTACTCCGAACGGACAGCGTGTCTCACAGGCATGACAGGCGATACATTCCGAAGCCTTGTGCTCGAGCAGTTCATAATGGGACTGCACCGTCGCCGGAACTTCCGGCTGCATCGTCGCCAGATCATAGAATTTATTGATCATTGCGATGTCCAGATTCGAGACGCACGGCTTGCAGTGTCCGCAATACGTACACTCTCCGCGATAGGAATGGAACGGCGCATTCGCGAGCACAGCTGCATAATTTTTCTCCTCTTCGGAAGCTGCCTCGTAGGCAACTGCAGCATCCACCTGCTCTTTCGTATCGTAGCCGCACATGATGGAACAGACAGCCGGACGGGTCAGAGCATAATGAATACACTGTACCGGTGTCAGGCGCACGCCGAACGGAGAGCGCTTCTCATCAAACAGGCGGCCGCCTGCAAAGCCTTTCATGACTGTGATTCCGACATCGTTCTGCTCACAGACCTGATACAGTTTTGCGCGCTCCGCGTCGATGCCCTTCAAACTCGTATCGAACTCCTCTGCAAACATCGTATCGATATTCTCACTGGCCGGAAGCATATCAAACGCCGGATTGATGCTGAACAGAATCATCTCCACAATGCCAGACTCGGCGGCCTTGATCGCTACCTTCGGGTTATGCGAGCTCATCCCGATGTGATGGATGACGCCGGTGGCCTTTAATTCCATCACATAATCCATGTATTCGGAGTGCTGTAGATTCTCCCACTCCTCTTCCGAATCCACATAATGGATCATGCCAAGGTCGATATAATCGGTCTGCAGACGCTGCAGCAGATCCTCAAATGCCGGACGCACGTATTTCATGTCGCGTGTCCGGAAATACTGCTCATCCTTCCACGTCGAGCCGATATGCCCCTGAATAAACCACTGGCTGCGATTATCTTTGATTCCCTTTCCGATGATGTCTCTGGACTTCGGATCTGACATCCAGCAGTCCAGAATATTGATGCCTTTTTCAGATGCATAATGGATCAGCTCGATGCCTTCCTCCTCCGGATGTCGCTCCAGCCATTCTCCACCGAACCCGATCTCACTGACCATCAGGCCGGTCTTTCCTAATCTGCGTGTGTTCATTGATTACTCCTCCATATATTTACTCGTAAAACTTCGATACCTCTGCCAATTCTTTCCTGCGCGGCATCTTAACTTCTGCTTGTTTTAATTATAGCATAAACTGGCTATGATATAGCAGCTAAAAATCTTTTTGTATCAGGGGATTTGCTTGGCTCGTTAAATGACTTTGCAGCTCTTCCACTTCCCCTGCTTCAGCCGCCACCAGAAGATGACACCGCGCGTGCTCCAGTCCAGGCACATGGCCAGCGCGATACCGATCACGCCCATATGCAGCCCAATGCCGAGCAGAATGGAAAATACGAGCCGCACGCCAATGGTCGTCACCAGCGAAACGATGGTCGTAAATTTGACATCGCCGGTCGCGCGCAGTCCTTTACCAAGGGAATCTGCAAACGGGAAGGCAATGGCGTTACTGATATTGTGAATCAGGACGAGCAGGATGATCAGACGTTTTGTCTCATCTTCCAGCGCGTAAAAGCGCATAAAGATCGGCGTGATTGCAAAGATCAGCGCATTCCAGCCAATTGCAAAGACGACGGAAATCCGCAGCAGCTTATGAAAATACCGCTCTGCCTGCTCCGGATCGCCCGCACCCATACACTGTCCGATGACCGTGATAAATACGGGTCCCATTGCGACGCACACGAGTGCCGCCAGCGACCAGATGCTCTGTGCGACGCCGTTTGCCGCGATCTGGTACGTCCCGAACAGTGCCACGACGCTCGAGAGTGCGACCTTTACGAGCTGGAAAATGCCACTCTCCACGCCATTTGGAACCGCAATCCGCAAAATCTGCCGCTGCAGCTCCCTGTCCAAGCGGAATACCCATGCCTTGAGATAACGCACCGGATTCTTTCCGTAAAAGCACAGCCAGGTGATCACGACGGCAGAAAAAGTCCGGGAGAGCAACGACGGCCACGCGACACCCGCGACGCCCGCATGGAACAGGAACACACCGATGCAGTTTCCGACGACATTGATGAGATTCGCTATGATCGACAGATACATCGTCGTGCTCGTCTTTCCGAAGCTCCGGTACAGCGCCGCGCCTGCATTGTAGATCGCAAGCGCCGGGTAGGAATAGGCAGAGATCCGCAGATAGGTGACGCACGCTTCCATCACATCGTCCTCTACCCGCCCGAACATCAGCCGCATCAGGGATTCATTCGTCAGAAGAATCACCACCGCGAGCAATACCGAGACAAGCGCAGATGCCGTCAGAAGCTGCGTCGCCGCCTGCCCCGCGTGTTCCGTATCTTTCTTTCCGATATACTGGCTGATCACGACGGCACCGCCTGCAGCCAGCGCAGTAAAGAGATTCAGAAAAATCGTGTTAAACGAGTTGACGAGCGAGACACCCGACACCGCCGCCTCACCGACAAAGCCGATCACAAACACATCCGCGATCCCCACGAGCGCCATCAAAAGCTGCTCCAGAAAGAGCGGGATAATTAATTTCTTCAAATCCTGATTGGAAAACATGGATACTCCCTCCTGATACATGTCCCGACTGTTGTACCTTACGTTTTACTTTATCAGGTCTTATTGTAATCAGTCCCGCGAAAAATGTCTAATGCTTACATTGTATCATGGTATATTCCCGAAATGTATGATTCTGCACGGCAAAAACATGAAGAGCCTCCGATCCGTATCAAAATCGGTACCGAACAGTACTATCCACCCGGGAAATAAAAAATGGACAGGATCCGTCGCCATATCTGGCCTCAGATCCTGCCCTCTGTATTTCGTCGAGCGAATATTTGCAATCTAATGCACCTATCCAAACAGCTTTCCAAACAAGCCTTTCTTCTCATACGGTGCACGGCTGATCGATACGAGTTCATAGCCGGTCTTTGCAATCGTGCTTTTCAGCGCCTCATCCGGAATGTCCTGCTCAGTCACGATGACAGTCTCCCCTTTGGAATGGGAGGAGGTCACTTTCTTTACCGGAAACGCGGCGCGTACTGCGTCGTTCATATGAGATTCGCACATGCCACACTGCATGCCGTCAATTTTTAATGTAATCTGTGTCATAGTTCTGTATCCTCTTTCTTTCGATTTTATTCCTGACTTAACTATTATACTATAAATGATCAAATTTGAAAGCCTGCACAATCAAGTCTGTTATATACGGAGATTTGAAATATGAAGCAAATATAGTGTTCGTATTATATATTCACACTTTTACAGATTTGCCCATTTATAATTAACTATTTAAAGACAACTATCTCGTTATTTATAAATAAAATCTTTACACCATCAGGAAGCAAGTCCCTCAGTATCAAAATGCATAAATGACAGCTCACAGCCCGCGATCCGGCTGCAGATATTGACAGCGGCGTACATCACATTGAAATACTCTCCGTCGATCGTCTCCACGATCATCGTGTCCCGCTCTTCTGTGATAATCGCACGTTTAATATCGTCGCGCTCCTTCAATTCCCGCAAAATCTCGGCTGCCTGCTCTTCGGTCACTTTTTTTGATAAACGATAATATCTTCCCATACCTGCTCCTGCCTTTCTTTCCTGCGGCTATAGGGCTGCCGTACTGCCATTCGAATTATCTAACCCGTTAGTATTATAGCACGTGAAAATGAAAAGGAAAGTATTTTAGTTGAGAATATTTCTCATATTTGCAAATGCCAACTAATTCTAAATAAAATGGAATTTTAAAAAAAATCCCCTGCCGCATTTGCAGCAGGGGATCATAAATCAAATTACATTTATCGTTTTATTATAAGGCTGTACAGAAATCGGCAGCAGTCAAATCACCCAACACTACAGCAGATTCTGCATACTCTTCAACCCGATCATCAGCGTCGATGTATTGTGCAGCAGCGCCGAGGTCGTCGGCTGGAGAATACCTGCTACGCCAAGGCCGATCAGGCCGGAGTTGAATCCGACGATGAACCGGTAGTTCCAGTGGATGCGCTTCATCAGTGCCGTACTCAGCATCCGCAGAGCCACGATCTCCTGAAGATTATCTGCACCGATCGTGATATCTGCGATCTCACGCGCGATCTCCGCGCCGTCGCTGATCGCAATGCCGACATCCGCTGCGGAAAGTGCCGGGGAGTCGTTGATGCCGTCACCGATCATGATGACCTTACGGCCTTCCTGCTTCTCTTTCTCGACGAAGTTCGCCTTATCCTCCGGAAGTACTTCCGAATAATACTCGTCGACACCGACCTTGCGGGCAATTGCCTTTGCCGTCCGGTCACTGTCGCCGGTCATCATGACGATCTTCTCAAATCCACATTCCTTCAGCTGCTTTACGACTTCTGCCGCTTCCGGTCTCAGCGGATCCTCGATACAGATGACTGCCGCCAGCTGTCCTTCCAGCGCGAGATACAGATGCGAATACTCTTCCGGCAAGGATGCAAACCGCTCTTCCATGCCTTCCGGAATCGTACACTGTTCATCTTCAAATACAAAGTGATGGCTTCCGATGATCGCCTTCTTGCCATTGATCGTCGTGGAAATGCCATGTGCGACGATATACTGCACCTTGGAATGCATCTCCTCATGATCCAGATGACGCTCTTTTGCGGCATTCACGACTGCTTTCGCCATCGAGTGCGGGAAATGCTCCTCCAGGCAGGCTGCGATGCTGACAGATCGTATGATCGCTCAGCTCCACCTGGCAGGCTTTATTCACGCCGCACAGCTCTTCGCAGGAAACCCGGTAGAGATTCTTCCGGCTGATCGCACCGATGCGTTCGAGCATATTTACCATGCGGTAGACCGTCGCCATCCCGATCCCTGCATCCTTCATGGATGCCTTATAATAAATTTCCTTACAGCAGGAACATTCCTCTTCCAAAATAATGTCCAGCAGCGTCAGCCGCTGTTTTGTGATCCGGCATCCCTGCTCCCGCAGGCGGCTGAGGATCTGCTCTTTCTGCATTTTTGTCTTTTCATAACGGATGTTCTCTGTCTCATCCACCCTGTTTACGTTTCTCACTCTTTGCAACCTCCTCCGGAAAATCCCCGGTTCCTTTGGGGTACGGTCTACTCAGTGGCAATGGCCTCCTCCGCAGTGTTTGCAGTCGCCGCCACACTGAATGGACTTTCCTGCTTTTTTATCTTTTACCATACTGCGGACTGCCAGACCGACAATCGCCACCAGAACAAGTCCTACTATAATTGTTCCCATTTTTCTACCTCCATGGCATCTGCCATTTCTCATTGCTCTTTGAAACAGCAATCCATTCGATTCCTGTAATACAGACACAGCCGGTTCCCGGCGCTTTCGCGTAACGGGGCACCGGCCTGCGTCCACTTTACTGCATCATTTGATTATTTTGCTTTTGAAACATTAACATCCATCTTCAGGGTCTTTGCCTCGTTGTACGGACGGAACAGCAGATACAGGAATCCGATCACGATTACGAATGCGATGATCGTCCATACGCTGAATCCTGCGCCGGTTACAAGCATACCGATTCTTGCGATGCAAAGAGATACAAGATATGCAAGGCCACACTGATATCCAACCGCGATCCAGAACCACTTGATGTTGTTCATCTCACGCTTGATTGCACCCATTGCTGCGAAGCACGGTGCGCACAGAAGGTTGAATGCCATGAAGCTGTATGCGGTAACTGCGGTAAACTTGGAAGCCATCTCTGCGTATACGCTTCCGTCTCCGCCACCGTACAGAATACCAAGTGTACCAACGATGTTCTCCTTTGCGACAAGTCCTGTGATAGAAGCCACAGCTGCCTGCCAGTTGCCCCAGCCCTGCGGGATGAAGAGCCAGCTGATTGCGTTTCCGATTACTGCAAGGATGCTGTAGTCGATCTGATCCTCAGAGAGCATCTGGAACTTGCCATCTACGACTCCAAAATATGTTGCAAACCAGATTACGATGGTAGAGCACAGGATGATGGTACCTGCCTTCTTGATGAAGGACCAGCCACGCTCCCACATGCTGCGAAGTACGCTGCCAACGGTCGGCAGATGGTAAGCCGGCAGCTCCATAACGAACGGAGCCGGGTCACCGGAGAAGAGCTTTGTCTTCTTCAGGATGATACCGGAGCAGATGATTGCTGCGATACCAAGGAAATATGCGGACGGAGCTACCCACGGTGCGCCACCGAAGATTGCGCCTGCGATCATTGCGATAAACGGAACCTTTGCACCACACGGGATAAAGGTCGTCGTCATGATGGTCATCTTACGGTCATGGTCATTCTCGATCGTTCTGGAAGCCATGATACCCGGGATACCACATCCACTACCGATCAGCATCGGGATGAAGGATTTTCCGGAAAGACCGAACTTACGGAAGATACGGTCCATGATGAAAGCAACACGTGCCATGTAACCACAGCCCTCAAGGAAGGCAAGGAAGATAAACAGGATCAGGATCTGCGGAACGAATCCAAGTACTGCGCCGACACCGGCTACGATACCATCCATAATCAGGCCATGCAGCCATCCATCGGATACGCCTGCTGCAGAAAGCACATTCTCAAGCAGTACCGGGATACCCGGAATCCATACGCCATAGCCATTTGCCGGATCCGGAGCTTCACAGTTCCATTTCTCCATAACAGCGGCAGCGTCTGCGAAATCTTTGCCGGTAGCCGTTTTCTCTTCTTCAGCGAGCGTCTCTTCATCTTCTACGGTGTAAGTAACGCTTGCATCTTCAGCAACGGTCGGAGCGAACTCTTTGAGTGCTGCGGTCGCTGCATCTGCGTCAAAGTCATCGGACTCTGCATCCAGAGCTTCTACGACGCTGTCATTGCCTGCATCCTCAGCGAATGCAGTTACGATTGCGGATGCATCATCGAACTCTTCGGTATCTTCATCAAAAGAGCTTCTGCCCACGCCTGCAAGGAACCATCCATCTCCGAATACGCCGTCGTTTGCCCAGTCTGTTGCGATGCCGCCGACGGTCGTAACGGATACATAGTATACGATGTACATAACGACTGCGAAGATCGGAAGCGCCAGCCAGCGGTTCGTCACGATCTTATCGATCTTGTCGGAAGTGGTCAGCTTTTCTTTGCCATGCTTCTTTGTCACACACTCCCCGATGATGGAAGATATGTACACATAACGCTCATTTGTGATGATACTTTCGGTATCGTCATCGAACTTATCTTCGAGCTCTTTGATCTCAGCAGATACATCCGGTACCGATGTCATCTGTGCCTGAATCTTGTCATCTTTCTCCAGAAGCTTGATCGCGAAGAAACGCTTCTGCTCCTCCGGAATGCCGTTCAGCTTTGCTGCGACGCGGTCGATCACGGACTCGACTTCCGGTGCGAATTCATGTACGGAATTGAATGCGTTCTTCTTCTGTGCGATGGAAACGGCCTTCTCTGCTGCCTTCTGGATACCGGTACCCTTCAGAGCGGAGATCTCAACGACCTCACAGCCAAGGCGCTTGCTCAGCTTGTCAGTATGAATCTTGTCGCCGTTCTTCTCTACGATATCCATCATGTTGATCGCCATGATCACCGGAATACCGAGCTCCATGATCTGCGTGGACAGGTACAGGTTACGCTCGATGTTTGTTCCGTCGATGATGTTGATGATTGCATCCGGACGGTCACCGATCAGGTAGTTTCTTGCTACTACTTCCTCCAGTGTATACGGAGAAAGGGAGTAGATACCCGGCAGGTCCATGATGATTACATCCTTATGACCTTTCAGCTTACCTTCCTTTTTCTCGACCGTAACACCCGGCCAGTTACCTACAAACTGATTGGATCCGGTCAGTGCGTTGAACAGGGTAGTCTTACCACAGTTCGGGTTGCCGGCCAATGCGATTTTGATTGCCATTTCTCAATTCCCTCTTTCTGTCATAGTCTTTTTCAATGAAATCAGCTTATTCAACCTCGATCATCTCCGCGTCCGCTTTTCTTAAGGAAAGCTCATAGCCGCGGACTGTGACCTCTACAGGATCTCCAAGCGGAGCAACCTTTCTTACATAAACCGGAACACCCTTTGTGATGCCCATGTCCATGATACGTCTCTTTACCGGTCCCTCGCCGTGCAGCCGTTTTACCGTAACGGTCTGACCACAGGCAACTTCTCTTAATGTCTTCATGTTTCTCTCCTTCTTTCCTTCAATATGAATCAGACAAGAATTTTATTGGCCATATCCGTGCCGATCGCTACACGGGAATCCTTGACGTTGACGATAATGTTACCACCCACTTCAGAAATTACGGTAACAACGCCCCCGACTACAAATCCGAGATTCTCAAGGAACCGGCGTGTCTCTTCTTTTCCACCGATCTTCTTGATCACATTCGTCTCTCCGACATTTGCCATTGTAAGCGGCATCATTTCATCCTCCTTCAGTTCATCCATGTCTTATTGATGGATTTTTTCATTTCTTTGTTTCCTACGTTAGTTTATGCTCATTTACGTTAGATGTCAACAAGTTTTATTGGCTTTTTTCATCTTTTATCAGTAATAGCGAACCTTAGTGCGGTTCGCCATTGTCTTATTGTGCAAAACTAACATTTTATGCAAGTGCCTTACCAAGTTCCTGGCAGGCGGACTTCGCGTCGTCATCCGGCTCCTCTGTACAGATCACGGATTCGTGTGCCAGCTCTGCGCCTGCGCTCTTGCAGGTCTCCTCCCAGGTGCGCATCCACTCGCCGTCGCCCCATCCATAAGAACCAAACAGTGCGATCTTCTTGCCCGAAAGCTTTGCTTCACACTCTTTGAACATCGGCTCAAATTCGGTATCTTCGAGCTCCTCGGCACCCATCGCCGGGCATCCAAATGCGACTGCGTCATACGCATCCATCTTGTCTGCGGTAAAGGTATCCGGGGTGAATACTTCTACCTCTGCGCCTGCGCTCTTTGCGCCCTCAGCCACTTCATTTGCCATTGCCTCTGTGTTGCCTGTTCCACTCCAGTATACCACTGCGATCTTGCTCATTTTCTCTACCTCTTTCTTTTATTTTTGTAAATATGTCTCCGCTTTTACAGATAACACGCCCGATAGACGTGCCTTTTTACGCGGAGCAGGTATTCCACAGTTGGCTGTGAAATATCTGATTTATGTCATGCAGCTACGGTGAGCTGCAGAACACTTCTTCTTCCCTGCTGCCAGAGCCTCAGATAGACATCCCTGCATTTTTTATATCTGGCGAACTGTTTTACGGCCTCGCATTCATTGCAGTAGACCTTCCAGCATCCGGAACATTTAAAATTCCGGCCTGCATTTTCAATAAAGCCGATGACATCGCCCAGCGGATAGTCAAGAAAAATCCCGATCTCATGTGGGAATCCTTCTCCTTCCAGCTCGGACAAACGCTCCTTTAAATGCGCCAGTGCGTCATCGGCATCCGCATTGCGATATCCATACTTTTTCAGGAAATGCAGCACGCCCGGTTTTGATAAATTTTCCTGCAGCCGTACTTTCCGGCACACATAGACAAGTGCAGTTGCTGCACGCTGCCGCAGCAAAAGGACAGAAAGCCCTTTTCCTTCCATCTGTGCATTCCAGAACGCGATCTGCTCTGTCAGCTCCTCCTCGGATGTATATGGCATACTGAACAGATTTGCCGTCTTCAGTGATGCAAGCGTCGGAGAACAGTTTCCGATCAGATATTCTTCCAGCATGGCAGCCTCCTTTTGCCCGTTTTCTACAGTATTTCCGTTTCACGGATATTTATCATGCACAGTACTCATTGAGCACGCCCTTTAATGCGGCTGCGCTGCTCGTATGGATCCGTGCTACCGGGATGTTGTTGCGCTTTGCTTCCTGAGCTGCTGCCAGCACCATCTTATGGGAAACGGTATTCGTAAACAGGATCAGAAGATCCGGATTGCCGATCTTCTTGCGGATCGGACCATTTTCCTTTGCAAACACCTTCGCTTTGCAGCCGAAGCCCTTGCAGATGTCAGAATACTGACAGACCATTCGTTCATTACCACCTATAATTACAACGCTCATATGTATCCTCCGTATGGGTGTCTGATTTTTATTAGCTTTTTCTAACTGCTGTTATGATAATATAACTCAGTGATTCTGTCAAGTATTTTTTTAACGAGCCAAGCATAAAAACAGGGCTGCCGCAATAAGAAAATTGCGACAGCCCCTGTATCATCGACTGTGTTTCTTTTATCTGATCGTTATTTCCCTTTACCGTCGTACCTGCCGCTCGATAACCTTCAGATCCCACGCCGGGATATGCAAAGTCTCTTTCGCCTTTACTGTTGTGCCTCCAAACAGCTCCACGCCGTCTGCGCCCTGATATACGACCGTTTGCTCCTCCGGCGAATAATTCAGATAGTATGCGATCTCTTTGCCAAGCGGATTGGTGCCGGTACGGAGGATAACCGGAAACGCCGGTCTGTCTGCCACGTCTTTGATTCCGGCATCGTCCAGCGTATCTGCGAGAATCTCCTTCAGCATCACATCCGTCGTCTGGCAGGCAAGGTAGGTCGCCGTCCCTTTTCCATAGGTATTCCGTGTCACCGCCGCAAAGCGTCCCCAGCTCGGATGATCGTATCTGGCAAGTACCTGCACCGTATCCTGTTCGACATGGAGCAGTTCCAAAAAGCCCAGGACCTCTCTCTTCTCACAGGAATAGTGATCGGTAGCCAGCTGCAGATGATTCGGATACGTGAAATGGCTGTAAGAGATGCCAAAGCACTGATTCAGTATGTGCGGCTGCGCATCCGAATATACCTTTACATTTTCGTCCGTAAATGCAGTCTTAAAGGTCGCCAGCACATGTCCGCCCTGCTCCACATAGTCCGCAATGCGCTGCAACAGCTGTTCATCTGCCGTATACAACGCCGGAAGGATCAGCAGATCATAGTCCGACAGTTCCTCCGACTCCGGCCAGAGCATGTTGCACTCCACATTCATCTCATAGAGTGCGTCGTAAATATAACGCACCACATCATTATACCGGAATTTGCTGCCGTCCTCCTTTACCCGGATCGGGAACCAGTCCAGCGCGGTGAGCGACTCATTTGAGAGCAGCAGTGCGACCCGGTTGTGCTTTTTCAGATGAATCAGATGCTCGCCAAGCTCCGCAAATTCGCGGCCGATCTGCTTTGCTGCGCGGTATGTCTCGTTTTCCTTAAAGTCATGGCTCAGCAGTCCTTTCCAGTATGTCTCAAAAGAATTATGGATGGAATGCCAGTGCCAGTATTCGACCATATCGGCACCGGATGCCAGATGGCTAAACGCCTGCAGCCGCAGCTGTCCATCATACGGCATCCACTGCGGAAATCCCTGTGCCTCAGTCTCAAGCACAAAATAATTATCCTTTTTCAGCGAGCGGGTCAGGTCTCCGCCAAATGCGATCTCCTTCCCGGTGAGGAAATCCTGCGTCGGATGATAAATATCGCATCCTGCCACAGTCAGCGCACGCGACGCATGTACCTGATCCACCATCGGCTGTACGCCATAGGAATAGCCCTTCCAGTCAAAGTCAAAATTGTGCGTGATAAACTGATCCTCTCGGGCATATTCCTTCACAATGCCGGACTGCCACATCAGAAATTCATCGACCAGTGTGCGCCGGAACTTTTCAAATTCCGCGCCAAGGCTGCCGTTGATCGTACCGCGCACATCCGGGAAATCCTCCCAGGCATTGATCCGGTTGCTCCAGTAATCGAGGCCAAATGCTTCGTTCATCGCACTCAGGTCATCGTGGAACTTTTCGCGCAGATATTTGACAAACCGCTCCTGCACGTGACGTCCCGCCGTGTCATAATACTTCGTCTCATTGTCAAGCTGAAAGCCGATGACGCATTTACGGTGCGCCGTTACTTCCATCAGTTTCCGGATGATCCGCTCCGCATAGAACAGGTACGCCGGATGTGTGATGTCCATGATCTGGCGTGCGCCGTAAATCCCCGGCCCCTGCTTCGTCGTCGCCAGAATGTCCGGATGTGCCTTTACCATCCAGGTCGGAATCGCATAGGTCGGTGTGCCGACGATGACTGAGATGCCGGCTTCCTCCATCGCATCCAGCACGCGCGTCACATGATGAAAGTCAAACACGCCCTCCTGCGGCTCATGCGTACTCCACGTCGACTCCGCAATCCGCACGACATTGATATTCGCCGCCTTCATCATCTTTACATCCTCCGCAAGGCGGTCATACGGCATGTATTCGTCGTAGTAGGCAACGCCATACAGTAATTTGTCCATAAGTGTAAACCTCCCGTTTTCTTATATATTTTCCGCAATCTTTTCAAACTTGATTTTACAAGAAGATTACAGCCGTTAATTCAGTTCTGTGCAAAACAGTTTCAGAAACCCAAAACTGTATCATACAGAACCAGAACTCAGAACGGTTCTATGAATTTAGTATAAAGAAAACAGCCTGCAAACGCAAGCTGTAAATATGTGGTCAACGTTGTGTTTTTGGGAGTGGCATGATACAATTCTATCAGTCGTTGTTACTACAAATATTCAAGCATCCAACTATACTATAAACTATACAAATGGAGAACGCTACATGACTCAAAATGAACCCTTAAATCAAAAACTTGCCCGCATGGGGCTCTTTACCGCCCTCGGTGCGATTTTCGGCTATATTGAATCGCTGCTTCCTGTCTTCGCCGGCATACCCGGGATAAAACTCGGACTGGCAAACCTCTCCGTGCTCTATATTCTGATGCGGTATTCGTTAAAGGAGGCAGCACTCGTCTCCGCATTGCGCATTCTGATCGTCGGCGCACTGTTCGGAAACGCCTTTGGGATCTTCTACAGCCTCTGCGGCGCGACACTCAGCCTGCTATGCATGAATGCCGCCAAAACACATACCGATGCATCCCCGCGGATGATCAGCGTGCTCGGCGGCATTTCTCATAATATCGGCCAGCTCCTCCTCGCCATGTGGCTGGTGGGGCGCACGACCCTTCTTTTTTATACTCCGGTACTGCTTCTCTCCGGTCTTCTGACCGGCCTTATCATCGGTCTTCTGACCGAAGAGGTATTAAAGCGGATACACTAATTTTCCTCGATGTGTTCCTGCCCCTGTGAGATGATTGTCCGGACATGCTCATCGGCAAGCGAGTAAAATACGGACTTTCCTTCTCTTCGGCTCTTCACCAGACGGCTCTGCTTCAGAATCCGAAGCTGGTGGGAGATCGCCGACTGTGTCATATTCAGTGCTGCCGCCAGATCGCAGACACACACTTCCGCCTCAAAGAGCACAAACAGAATCCGGATCCGCGTCGAATCGCCAAATATCTTAAACAGCTCTGCCAGATCGTACAGCTCCGTCTCCTCCGGCATCGTATCCCGGACGATTCTCAGGAGATTCTCATGCACTTCTGTCACTTCACAGCATCCTGTATCTTTTTCCGCCATAGCGTTGCATCCCTTCTATATGTTATATCAGACTAATCCCAGCTTCATCTTTGCAAATCCAGACTTGAAGCAGGGAAAAGTGTAACTACATGTTCTTCACAAACAGCGTCCGGATCGCATTAAGCACAGCCAGAATCATAACTCCGACATCTGCAAAAATCGCCATCCACATGTTTGCAATACCGAGTGCGCCAAGCAGCAGGCAAATCAGCTTAATGCCGATTGCAAAGTAAATATTCTCATAGACAATCCGCAGGCAGCGTTTGGAAATCCGGATTGCAGTCGCGATCTTCAGCGGATCATCATCCATCAGCACGATATCTGCCGCTTCAATCGCCGCATCACTTCCCATAGCGCCCATCGCGATACCGATGTCAGCGCGGGACAGTACCGGCGCGTCGTTGATGCCGTCACCGACAAACGCCAGCGTCTCTTTCTCACCCTTTTTCGAGAGCAGCTCTTCCACGCGGGATACCTTGTCCGCCGGGAGCAGCTCACTGTGTACTTCATCAATGCCAAGCTCCGCCGCAACGGAATCTGCCACACGCTTCCGGTCTCCGGTCAGCATGACGGTACGGGTAACACCTGCTTTTTTCAGGTTCTCAATTGCCTGCTTTGCATGTGGTTTGATCCGGTCAGAGATCAGGATATGACCCTCGTACTCACCGTTTACTGCTACATGCACGACGGTTCCCACGTGATGGCAATCCATCGGGGTCACGCCAATACGCTCCATCAGCTTTGCATTTCCAACTGCAACCGGAATTCCGTCTACCTTCGCAGTGATGCCGTTTCCACCAATCTCCTCAATATCAGTCACTCTGGTACGGTCCAGTGGCTTTTGGCATGCCTTCTGCAGGCTCTTGCTGATCGGATGCGAGGATGCGCTCTCTGCCAAAGCTGCATACTCCAGCAGCTTCTGATCCGCCATCTTGCTGTGGTGAACCCCATTCACCTCGAAAACACCCTCTGTCATGGTGCCAGTCTTGTCAAATACGACCGTCTTTGTCTGAGAAAGCGCCTCCAGATAATTGGATCCTTTTACGAGCACTCCTGCTTTACTTGCCCCGCCGATGCCGGCAAAGAAGCCAAGTGGAATACTGATGACAAGGGCACACGGGCAGCTGATAACAAGGAACGTCAATGCACGGTAAATCCAGTCGCCCCACATCGGAGACAGTCCCATAAAGATCATCCGTACAAGTGGCGGAAGAAATGCCAGTGCCAGCGCACCATAGCAGACGGCCGGTGTATAATACTTTGCAAATTTTGAGATAAAATTCTCAGATCTGGACTTTAAAGAGCTGGAGTTCTCCATAAGCTCCAGAATCTTGGATACCGTCGACTCGCCGAACTCTTTTGTCGTCCGGATGCGGATCAGTCCACTCATATTGATGCATCCGCTGATGACCTCATCACCCTCCGCGACTTCACGCGGCAGACTCTCTCCGGTCAGTGCGCTTGTATTCAGAGAAGTCTTTCCCTCGGTCACGATCCCGTCGATCGGGATCTTCTCCCCCGGCTGTACGACGATGATCGTCCCGACTGCCACTTCATCCGGATCTACTTTTTCCAGTTTACCATCCGTCTCTACGTTCGCATAGTCCGGACGGATATCCATCAGCTCACTGATATTTCTGCGGCTCTTTCCGACGGCATAGCTCTGGAACAGCTCACCGATCTGATAAAACAGCATTACGGCTACGCCTTCTTTATAGTCTCTTAACAGAATCGCACCGATCGTCGCGACCGCCATCAGGAAATTCTCATCAAATACCTGACGGTTCAGAATTCCCTTCCACGCTTTCTTCAGAATATCATAGCCAATCACAAGGTACGGAACCATAAACAGCACAAATTCTACATATCCATCTATCGGAAGCATGGAAAACAGAACAATCAGTGCCGCTGAAATAATAATACGCGCCAGCATCTTTTTCTGCTTCTTATTCATAGCATACCCTCCCGTTATTCTTGACTCAGTTTTTCACAGGCCGCCTGACACTGCCTGTTTTGATTCGACCAGAACATCTGCTGCCCAGTCGTCGGAAAACTCAGTTTTCACCGCTCATCCTGAAAACTTCTGGCAAATGTTCTTCGTCTTCGCTAACTGATCTCTTGTAAGGAATACCTCCGGCATGTACTGCAAATGCCGGAGGTATTGTCTGTCACTTTTCTTTTCGCTGTGCAGACATTATGTCTGCTCCTCTGGCTTCCCAGTGAATGGATCTTACAGATAGATCTCGCAGTCGTCCTCTACCTTTTTGCAGTTTTTCAGGACTTCCTTCATAACACTCTTCGGATCCTGACCGTCCTCAAACTCTACGATCATCTTCAGCATCATGAAGTTCACGGTAGCATCCTTTACGCCTGCGGTAGCCTTAGCTGCCTCTTCCATCTTGTTTGCACAGTTTGCGCAGTCTACATCGATCTTGTACGTCTTTTTCATAGTAATAACCCTCTCTTTTTATTTAATTGTTTTTATTTCTCGTTCATATGAACAATTATTCATATGTTTGATTCCATTATATCCTTTCGCGGGATTCTGTCAAGAGGTTTTTCTATTTTTCTCTGAAAATTTTTCAATGGTCCCTCTCGCTGTCAGTACTTCCATTTGCAACGATCTTCCCGCCTGCACGCGCCATCACCCAGTCCGGCAGGTTTCCGTTTAAGATAGCCGTAAAAATGCGGTTCAACGCACCGTGATGATCCCGGTTCAGATTTGCGAGCAGTTCTTTCATATACTGGCGCTGTGTATAGCCGTCGACCGGGCACGGATTCTTGACGACCGGAAGCTGATATTTCTTTGTAAACCCTTTCACGTCCGGCTCCTCGACGAAGATCAGCGGGCGGATCAGAGTCAGCCCGGTCCGATCCAGATGGGTCACCGGGGAAAACGTATAAATCCGCCCTTCCATAATCAGGGACATCAGGAATGTTTCCACAACATCATTTTTGTGATGCGCATAGGCGATCTTATTGCATCCCAGTTCCAGCGCCTTTTCATTGAATGCGCCCTTGCGGAGCTTTGCACAGAGCGCGCATGGATGCGTCTCTTTCCGGGCCTCGAACAGAATCTGGGCAATCTGGGTGTGCACGATGGTATAGCGCACCTCCAGCTCGTCGCAAAGTGCCTGTACCGGCGAGAGGTCAAATCCTTCGTATCCCGGATGCACCGTGATCGCTTCGATCGTAAAATGTTTCGGGTAGAACCGCCGCAGATAACTTAAGGCATAAAGAAGCGTCAGGCTGTCCTTTCCCCCGGAAATCCCGACCGCGATCTTATCGCCCTCCTCGATCATCTGAAATTCATCAATGGCCTGACGGGTCAGGCTCAGCAGGCGCTGTAACTTCATAAATGTGGCTCCCTTCTATGTATCAGCTATTCTCAGGAAACGATAACACACCTTCTCGCCTACGTCAATCTAGGTATCCGTCGGAAGCCATTTACAATACCATCTGCATATAGGTATCCAATCATCACTAACTCCGCACTTTGCAAATCCTTCCGATTATGATAAAATCTGACCGAAAGCAAATTGCAAGGATCCTACATGGATGGCTCGCGAAACTAACAAACAAGGAGATTTTACAGTATGAAATTTGTGATACAGCGTGTAACGGAGGCTTCTGTAGAAGTCGATGAAAAAATCATTGGAGAAATCAAAGACGGATATCTGGTGCTGATCGGCGTCGGGCAGGAAGACACGACCGTAGAGGCTGACCGTCTCATCAAAAAAATGATCAACCTGCGCATTTTTTCCGATGAAAATGGCAAGACCAATCTGTCCTTAAAAGATGTCAATGGCGGACTTCTGCTCGTCTCGCAGTTTACACTCTATGCAAACTGCAAACATGGCAACCGCCCTTCCTTTACGGAAGCCGGTGATCCGAAAAAGGCCGAGGAACTCTATGAGTACATCATCGCTGAATGCCGCAAGCAGATCCCGGTCGTCCAGACCGGAAGCTTTGGCGCGGATATGAAAGTGCGGCTGTGCAACGACGGCCCGTTTACGATCCTGCTGGAGAGCTGATAAAACAATGTATTTTGAAATTTACACGACAGAGCGTTCCCGGAAGGATCCGCGAAAAGCCTTCCGGCGCTTCCCGTCGGTCCGCCGCACCGGAAAAAATATGTACCGGATCCAGGCCGAGGAGCGCAAAGAACGCAAGATCCGCCGCATCTGTCGCAGACGGCATTATGAACTGAAACGGATCTATCCGGAGAATCTCGGCAGAAGCGATCACTACCGTCGAGATTTTTTTTCGTACTACCCAAGGCCGCTTGGCGGCTATCGCTGCCGGTACTGCCATCGCCGTATTCCGGATAAAAAGCTGTGCATCGACCATATCTATCCTGTTTACCGCGCCAAGACCGGCAACGACTTCTGGCTGCGGTTGCTTCACATTGAAGATGTCAACGATGTGCGCAACCTCGCCCCCTCCTGCCGACGCTGCAATACAAAAAAAGGCCGCAGTGCCGGAATCTGGGTACTGCGTGCCATTCTTGGACGGTATGAGGCGTATTGGGTATTACGAAAAATCTGTTTTGTGGCGCTGGTCGTCGGGCTGGTGCTCATATTGAATCATATAGTAAGCTAACAGCAATCTATCTTCTTAACTTCTCCAGCAATCGCTCAAAATACTCCGGCAGCGGCGCCTCGAACTCCATATATTCCCCGGTCGTAGGGTGAAGAAATCCGATCGTCATCGCATGGAGGGTTTGTCCTTCCAGCCCGGCAAACGGACACTTCGCCGGACCGTAGACATCGTCGCCGAGGATCGGATGTCCGATGCTCTTCATATGCACCCGGATCTGATGGGTCCGTCCGGTCTCCAGCTGGCACTCGATGTAGGTAAACTGGTCAAATGTCTCCAGCACCCGATAGTGCGTGACCGCATCTTTTCCGTTCGGGACATTGACTGCCATCAATTTGCGATTCTGCGGATGACGCCCGATCGTTGTGTGGATCACTCCATCTTCCGTCAGCCGCCCATGTACGATCGCACGGTATTTGCGCGTAATGGAATGCACTTTGAGTTGTGCGGCAATGCTCTGATGTGCGCGGTCATTTTTGCAGATAATCAGGGATCCGGTCGTATTCTGGTCGATGCGATGCACGATTCCCGGACGCAGTACCCCGTTGATCCCGGATAACGAGTCCCCACAGTGATACAGGACCGCATTCACGAGTGTACCACTGTAATGTCCTGCCGCCGGATGGACGACCATCCCTTTTGGCTTATTGACCACGAGCAGGTCTGCGTCCTCATAAAGAATATCGAGTGGAATGTTTTCCGGCTCGATTGCAAGCGGTTCCGGCTCCGGAAGCGTCAGGTAAATCACATCCCCCTCTGCTGCCTTATAGCTGGCACGGATCGGCTTTTCATTTACAAGCACTGCTTCCTCCCTGATCATTTTCTGAATATAGGAGCGGGTCAGCTCCGGGAAACGCTCCGCGAGGAGCCGGTCAATCCGTACTCCCGCTTCTGTTGGCGTTATTATAATCTGTTCTTTCTCTGCCATTACTTTACCATATAAAACCCTTCTGTTCCTTACTCTTTCCCCGGATTCAGGCACTCAAAATTGTCGTTCCGATACAGCGTAAAAATCAGAACAATCAAAAGCAGCGCCCCGACGACTACATAGCAGTCTGCGACATTAAAAACCGGAAAGTCGATGAGCGATACATACAGAAAATCAATGACGTACCGGTGCAGCAGACGGTCGATCATGTTCCCGGCCGCCCCAGCCGCGATCAGCACGGTACAGATCCGCATCGCCAGAAAGTGCGGATCCACCGGAAGGTATGCATATACATAGATGGCCACGGCGACCATCACGAGTGCGATCATCACGAATACCCACTGCTGATTCGCCAGAATCCCAAAGGCTGCTCCGCGGTTCTGCAGATAAAACAGTTCAAAGACGCCAGGAATGACCGGTTTCGTGCCGATCCCTTTCAGATACGCCTCCGCTGCATACTTTGTGAGCTGATCCAGCACGACCAGCAATCCAAACAATGCGACGCCCGCCAGATACATCCGCAGGCTTTTTTCTGGTCTCTTCATGGTATCCTCTCCTGCTTAGTCTGCCTTCAGACTCTTGATCGCCTCTCGCATCTCCGCCTCCGTCACATCGGTGACGATCTGCGCCTTGCCAAGCTTCTTCAGCAAAATGAACCGGATCTGTCCTGCATCCATTTTCTTGTCGCTCTTCGTCGCCGCAATAATATCGTCCACGGAAATCCCGTCAAAGGAAATCGGAAGCCCGAATCCGACGTTCATATCACGAATCTCATAAAACTCATCCTCATCCAGATAGCCTCTCTGCCAGGAAATATAGGCTGCCGCTACCGTACCGAGTGCGACGCAGGCTCCGTGGGACAGGGTAAAATTCTTAAGCTTCTCAATCGCATGGCCGATCGTATGACCAAAATTCAAAAGTGCACGGTCGCCCTTTTCCGTCGGATCTTTCTCGACAATGTACTTCTTCAGGTCGCAGCACTTCGCGATGAGGTAGGTCATCGTCTCCGGATCGCGCTCTTCGATCTCTTCCATATGTTCAATGCACCATTCATAAAAATCAGCATCAAAACTCAGGCCATATTTGAGCAGCTCACCGACACCGCTCGCAAGCTGGTCATCCGGCAGTGTCTTCAGTACCGGGACATTGATGTAGACAAGGGACGGCTGATGGAATGCTCCGACCATATTTTTATACTGGTCAAAATCCACGCCGGTCTTTCCGCCTACACTGCTGTCGATCTGCGCCAGCAGGCTCGTCGGAATCTGCACAAAACGAATTCCGCGTAGGTAGGTCGCCGCCGCATAGCCCGTCAGATCACCGACGACACCGCCGCCAAGCGCCAGCAGATAATCCTTCCGGTCAAAGCCCGCCTGAATCAGCGTCTCGTAAAGCTGCTGAACCGTAGCAAGCGTCTTACTCTGCTCTCCCGCCGGAAATACAAAGGAAATGACTTCTTTTCCACATTTTTTTGCTTCTTCTGTCACTTCCTCCAGATACAGATCTGCTACGCTCGAATCCGATACGATGCAGAGTCTGCGACCGCCACAACCGATCCCATCCAGTTCCTGTGCCAGCGAAGAAAAAGAATCCTTCAGACAGATGTCATAAGGTGCATTTCCCTCGGTCTTTACTGTAAGTCTGTTTACTGCTGTCTTTGCCATAATTATTCTCCTGTTTTCTGTATTTTATATAGATGCAGATTTCATTCTGTCTGCGATACAAACGTCATTGGTCGCCGTTTCTTATACATACTTCTCTACCCGGATCAGAATCCGACCCTTCTTTGTCTCTTTTTCTGCCCCTGCATACCGAAACTTTCCTTCACCGCGGGCAGAGATCAGATCTCCTTCTTTGGGCGTGTAGGCATTCGTCGTGATCAGTCTTCCATTTACAAATACCATGCCTCCCTCGATCAGAGATAAAAGGCTGCTGCGGGACGCCTGAAATGCGACCGACATCACCGCATCCAGACGAATCGAAGCGACCGTTCCCATAAGCTCCTTCACCTTCGGCTGATACGTAAAATCGCCCGGCTGGCAGATACTGCAGGCGACCGTGGTATGCCGCACCTTTGTCAGCTCACCCGCAATCAGCTCCGCAAGTGACGTGTGACAGAAAAGGTAGCAGACACCATCGCACATTGCAATATCTCCCATCTTGCAGCGGTCGATCCCAAGATGCATCAGCGCGCCTAATACGTCGCGGTGGCTCAAATCCTCTGCAAACTTTGCATGTTTCGGCTGGATCCGAATGCAGGAGATCGGATAGTCCTGAAATTCCTCCATACGATAAGAAAGAGCATCAGGCACAAATGCTGCGATCTGACGCTCTGCTCCTTCGTACCCTCCAAAGCACGCCACCTGTACATAGGCCAGCTTCGGAAGGGTCTGCTGCAGAATATTCTGTTCATTTAAATTCAGAAAGTCGGTATAGGTGGGACAATACTTGACATCCGCAAGCCGCGCCAGCTCCTGAATACGCTTTGACAGTAATTCTTCTTCCTTATTCATTTTGTTCATTCCTCGAGTTCATCAAATCATCCCTGCTGAATGCTCCAATCAAATGGTTTCCGGTCAGAACCTTGCCTCATAGGCCGGCACTCCGATGGCCCCGGTCAGCACTTCCTGAAAATCGCCGGAAATATCCACACCCTTTGGCGTAATGATAAAGATATAATTGCTGATCTTCAAAAGCCCGCCGTGCAGCGCATAGCAGGAACCGGAAGAGAAATCAATGATCCGCTGTGCCAGATCCATATCGATTCCCTCCATATTCAGGACGACCGTGCAGTTCTCCTGCAGCGTCTCCGTGATCTCATGCGTGTCTTCCATGCTCCGCGGCTTGATCACACAGACCTCCATGCCGCTGCCCTTGCGTGGACGCATCTGAGAAATCTTCGGATTGGATGGATTGGACTTTACCACGCGCGGCTTCTGTCTCGACGGTGTGCTTCCGGTCTCGGCCTTTCGCTCACGCTCTGCGCGCTGCGGTGCTTCTTCCGGCTCGTCCTCCTCATCATCTTCATACTTGCTGCTCAAAATCCGCTTCTTCGGACGCTCTTCCTCATAATCCTCATCTTCGTAATCGTCATCCAGATAGCCTTCGCCCTCAAGGTCTTCATCGTCGTTCAGTTTCATTGCATTTAAAAATTTATCTAAAACTCCCATTCCGTTCTCTCCTATCTGACTTTTCTGACTTTATATCTGGCCATAAAACCGCTCGCCGAAAATACCGGTACCGACACGCACCATCGTCGCGCCCTCTTCAATCGCTACCTCATAGTCACCGGTCATTCCCATGCTGAGATTAGACATAACCACATTATCAATGTTTTTCTCTTTTATGTCAACATATAATTTTTTCAAATTGCGGAAATAGATCCGGTTATCCTCCGGATTTTCCGTATACGGCGCGATCGTCATCAGCCCATTTACCTGAATATTCGGAAGTACGCTGATCTCCCGGATAAACGCTTCCGTCTCCTCCGGGCGAATTCCGAACTTCGTCTCCTCGCCTGCCATATTGACCTCCACGAGTACCGGAATCACCCGCCCGTGCTTCGCCGCCTCCTCGCTGACTGCCTCCGCCAGACGGACAGATTCGATCGAATGGATCATACACACTTTATCAATGATATATTTGATTTTATTGCGCTGCAGATGGCCGATCATGTGCCAGCGGATATCCTCTGGCAGCTGCGGGAATTTTTCCCGGATCTCCTGTGGCTTGTTCTCACCAAAATCGCGGATCTGGCAGTCATATGCCTCCATCAGCATCTCGACCGGCTTTGTCTTGCTGACTGCGATCAGCTGTACCTCGCTGCGGTCCCTCCCGGAACGCGCACACGCCTTCTGTATATTCTGCTCCACAATGGACAGATTTTCTTTTACCATAGATAATACACTCCTTTGCTAATATACGATCTGGTCTTCCGTGACCTCATCCGCCCGCAGGACAATATAGTCATACGCGGCAAGCCCATAGGTATTATTGCTCTCTACTATGCAGTACTCCTCATTTTCATCCATGATCGTGACCTCACGGAACACCGCATAGCCCTTATTGATATTATAAACGCCATAGAGTGTCTCCTCATCATCCTCCTGAAGCTGCATGCGCTTCGCTGAATTATCCATGAGGATCGCATCCCCGAGCGAAAAAAGCTGCCGGTCAACGAGATAGGCGTTTGCTTCCGAATCGTATTTATAAACGTTGGCCGTCACATAGGTGGTCTCCCCGGACTCGGCATACTCCACCTTCAGCGTCACTTCGCTGTCTGTTCCTGCATTTTTGATCACGTATTCTTCCGGGATCGCATAAAAGTCACGCTGTACGAGCGCTGACTCCGGGATCTTCAATCCAGTCTTTTTATTCATGATCAGCTCGATCTCCAGATACCGGTCCGATGCATAGCGCACAAGAGAATTGCTCATGGAAATCTTTCCAAAATACTCGGATCCATTCTGGATGATCGAAAACGGTGCCGTAAATGTCACATTGTCTTTCAGAAAACGGAACTGCAGCTTTGTGGCGTCTACCAGCTCTGTATGCAGCTTCTCACTCAACGGAAAGTACAGCGCCCATTCTTCGCTCGTCACTTCTTTAAAGACCGGATTGCCCGCTGTCACGGCCGCGTTCTGCCGGAGGCTCGTCGCATGATAGCTGCTCTGGTCAAATACCTCCGACGTGATCTGTGCCTCGGTCATAGACTCATATCCGTCTGTATTATACAAAATAAATCCTGCCTGTGGCGCCGTGCACTGGTTCTGCACATAAGCCGGCGCCTCATCCAGTCCCTGAAGCATTTCTGCCAGCGCGGTCTGGACATTGGACTTCGTGTCATACGTACTCTGAAAGGCATTGCTGCTGAAGTTGATCGTAAAACTGGAAAGCAGATTCTGAATGCGTTTTGCCTCATCACTGCTCATGGAAAATGTGCTGTAACTGACCGGAGCCGTCGTCCCCGATTCATTGACGGAGCATACCGCGCTCCCCGCAGACGCCTTCGCACCCTCACGCACGTAATACCGTACCGTACCGGACTGCGTCGCATTGACAACCGTCTCATCCCGCAGGGAAAATGCATGAAACCGGTAATTTCCCGTAATCGAACCACGGGTGACCTCATAGGCTGTGATGTGAGACTCTGTCAGATACATAAAAACACAGATGATGAGATAAATAAATACAATCCCAAACAGGAGTGTCCCGATATTAAAAAAAGAATATCTCTTATATTTTGTTATCTTCTCATTTTTTTTAGATTTGAACAATCAGAAAACCTCCGAAAATCAACATATCTTTTTTATTTTACCATGTATGTCCGATCGAGACAACCGTTGTTTTGCATAAAATCCATTTTTCAGGATATACTGACCATAGATACAATGCTACTGCATTCATCAGCGATTCAAAAAAGGAGGAATCCAAATGAAAGGATTGGACTATACGGCACTGACACTTGTCATCATTGGCGCAGTAAACTGGGGGCTGATCGGCCTTTTCCGGCTGGATCTGGTCAGCCTGCTCTTCGGAAATATGACCTGGCTCTCCAGAGTCATCTACACACTGGTCGGCATCTCCGGATTGTATCTCCTGAGCTTATACGGAAGAGTGACGGAGATGGGCTCAGAGCAGATGTAAGGACTCACAGCAAAAGAGCTGCTGCATTACCTGCAGCAGCTCCGCTTATGTAGCCTTATCGCTTTTATAATTCCGCAATCATATACTTCTTCAAATCTTCCGCTATATCGGCGCCCTCAAGGGAAATGCTGATGACAAATGTCACGCCGAACTTCTCGCTGATCTTATCCAGCTTGCGGAGCAGGTCATTGGCCGTCGCCGCATCTGTGAGCGAAATCTTCAGGAAGCTGTCAAGATACATCTGCTCCAGATCGTGATCCTGAGAAAGAATTCCGTAAATAAATCCGATGAACTCGCCGCTGGACTCCAGCTCGAATCCGGAAACATCGATGAGACGGATCTTGTTGTTCAGCTCGTACATATGCTTCGGACTCTTATCCAGATATACGATACTGCCGTGAGCATCCTTCACCTCGGTGTTTACCTTGTCAAGTAAGATTTTTGTTTTTCCTTTTCCTTTTGCGCCTACGATTAACTGTATCATGGTAATCTCCTCCTTTGGTAGCGGATAAATATTCGTGATGTAATTATAGACTATTTTCACATAAATTACAACACCTAATTGCAAATTTATCGTCTATTTATACATAATTCACGAATCTGTAGCACTAATTAGGGATAATACCTGATTCATCTCCTGATACAGGTCATCTTTATCGTTGGCATGAAGGATAATCGACAGGTATGGATTTCCGTATAAATCCTTGGAAAGCAGCGACAGACACGCACCTGCATCGTCCGTCGTACCGGTCTTGCCGCCGTAAATCACGACATCGTCCGGGGCTTCCGCTTCGTTTGTAAAGTAATGGTTCGTCGACTCCCAGGTCACCGATCCCGCACTGCCATCACTTCTCGTATACTCCGCATAATAATTTTTACGGCTGATGATATCCTGAAAGATGTCATACGTAAGCGCTTCATTGTAAATCAGATAAATATCATAGACCGATGTATAATGCTCCGAATTCGTCAGGCCATGTGGATTCATAAAATGCGAGCTCGTCGCACCAATGGCTGCCGCTTCCTCGTTCATCATCTCGACAAAATGATCGACCGATCCTCCCACATGCTCTGCAATCATCATCGCAGCATCATTTCCGGAAGCGATCATCATACCGTAGAGCAGCTGCCGAAGGGAATACACTTCCCCTTCTTTGATGTCGCAGACGGAAGACCCGTACTCGATGTCCGCCGCCGTCGAAGTGACCGTGACCAGATCGTCCAGATTTCCATATTTCAGTGCGACAAGCGCCGTCATGACTTTCGTGATACTCGCAGGGGAACGCTTTGTAAAAATATCTTTCGCATAGACGGTGCGCTCGTGATTCACGTCAAACAATCCTGCCGAATACGCATCCAGCGTCAGCGCTGCGCTGTTCACATCCCCGGAAGCCACACACAGATCTGCCGCAAATGCATCTGCGGTATTCCCGGTCAGAAGACTGCTCCCGGAACTCAGCACCGGATCCGTCCGGTCATATGGAGAAAATAGTTCATAATCATGGGAACGGAATACAAAATAGTAGACCAGAAAGCCCATCAGCGCCGTCAGCAAAAAGAGCAGAAGCAGCACAAGGATCAGCTTTCGCTGTCTTTTCGCCTCCTGCGCTTCTCTTTGCTGAATGCGCGCCCACTCCCGTGCCGTATAGCCGGCCGGCTGTTCGTTTTTATTTGTACATCTCACGCCACTCAAGATCTCCTCGCTCCAGTGATTTCAGAAGCATCTCTGCAGATGCGATATTTGTCGCCAGCGGGACATTGTGGATGTCGCACAGGCGGATGGCCTTATTGATATCCGGCTCGTTGTGCCGTGCATTTAGCGGATCCCGGAAAAAGATCACAAGGTCGATCTGATTCTGGTCGATCATCGCTCCAAGCTGTTCCTCACCTCCGATGTGTCCGGCAAGAAATTTATGGATATTCAGATTCGTGACCTCTTCGATCAGACGTCCGGTCGTCCCGGTGGCATAAAGCGTATGCTTTGCAAGAATGCTGCGATACGCAATGCAGAGATTCTGCATCATCTTTTTCTTTGAATCATGTGCGACAAATGCTACATTCATTCGTTTGGCCTCCTTTAATAAACTGCAGAAGTATTAATATTTGCGGGTCTGAAGTCCTACATTCAGTACCAGTCCGATTCCGATACAGAAGCTGACCAGTGAAGTCAGACCATAGCTCACAAAGGGAAGCGTGATACCCGTATTCGGCATCAGTCCCGTTGTAACTGAAATGTTGATAAAGGTCTGGAAAAAGACCAGTGCGGACATCCCGCATCCAATCAGTGTCCCCGACAGCACTTTGGCCCTCCTTCCAATGAGAAGACATTCCAGCGCAATCAGAAATTCCAGCAGAATGATGATGCAGCAGCCAAGGAACCCGAGTTCCTCTCCTGCCACAGCAAAGATAAAGTCCGTCTGTGGCTCTGAGATAAAGTTACCATTTTTGACGGAACCTACATCGTCATTGTTCAGTCCCTTTCCGTAGAGCTGGCCGGAACCGATCGCCTTGATCGAGTTCTGCTGCTGTCTCGCATCATCCGGATACTCGTCCGGACGCAGCCATGCATAGACACGCTTCAGCTGATAATTGCCACTGCCCTGCTGATCCGGCTGGATCAGTACGCTCATCAGAATGATCGCAATTGGCACCAGCACTGCCAGCACACCGAGAACGATCCGATAGCTTAAACCCGATACAAAAAGCAGGACACAGAATACCCCGGCTACCGTAATCGTCGTGGAAAGATCCGGCTCCTTGTAAATCAGAAACAGCTGTACCCCAATCAGAAGAAGGGACAGTACAATCATTCGGAATTTGCTGATCTCATCTTCGTGAACTTCAAAAAATTTGGCAAAAAACAAAATCAGAAGTATTTTCGCCACATCAGACGGCTGAAACTGAAACCCGATATTGATCCAGCGTGTCGCACCGTTCCGGTTGACACCAAACATCAGTACCATCCCGAGCAATCCTGCGCTCAAAAGGTAGATCAGCCAGTAAAAATTCAGAATCCATGTATAGTCGAACAACGAGACAAACACCATCGCAACGACGCCAAGAATCAGTCCGTATATCTGTTTTTTCTGAAAATCCGCATCCGCACTCCCGATAATCAGGATTCCGAGAATCGACAATGCGACGACCCACAGGATCAGACGGAAGCGATAATCACTTAATCTGTATTGTTTTAACATCCTGTACTCCTTGCTTTATCTCATAGACAATGTCCATCCGCACTTCAAAGCGGTCACTGTCCAGATTCAGGTATCTTGAAAGAATATTTACAATCTCCTTCCGCATCTTATGTAACTCTTCCTGACTGCAGTCAAGCCTGTCTGAAGCAATCGTCAGCTCTGCCCGCGCCCGTGCGACCGCACCGGAACGGACCTGCGCATACCTGCAAATATTCATTTTAGCCTCCTACTTCTTTTTGAAGAACGCGGACATCCGCTGCAAAAGTGATGTCCTCTGCTGCAGCTCCAGAAGCGGAACCGTCTCGCCGGTCAGACGCCGGGCGATATTCAGATACGCCTGGCCCGCCAGCGTATCACTGCCGACGACTGGTTCGCCATGGTTCGCCGCCACGACGATGCTCTCTTCATCCGGGATCGCTCCGAGCAGATTGATCGCCAGGATCTCCAGCACATCCTCGATCGACATCATCTCTCCGCGTTCCACCATATCCACGCGGATGCGGTTCAGCACCAGATCGATCTTCCGCATGCCATCTGCCTCCAGAAGCCCGATGATGCGGTCCGCATCCCGGATCGCTGATACTTCCGGCGTCGTCACGACAATTGCCTGATCTGCTGCCGCGATCGCGTTGCGGAATCCCTGCTCGATCCCCGCCGGGCAGTCCAGAAGAATATAGTCAAACAATGGTTTCAGTCCGTCTACGAGCTTGATCATCTGCTCCGGGCTGACCGCACTTTTGTCGCGTGTCTGTGCCGACGGGAGCAGATACAGATTCGGATAATGCTTATCCTTGATCAGCGCCTGACGGATGCGGCAATTCCCCTCAATGACGTCTACCAGATTGTAGATGATCCGGTTTTCCAGTCCCATCACGACATCCAGATTTCGCAGCCCGATGTCCGTATCGATCAGAACCACTTTTTTATTCAGACGGGCAAGCCCCGTTCCGATGTTCGCTGTCGATGTCGTCTTTCCGACTCCGCCTTTTCCGGATGTAATTACGATTACCTGACTCATATACCATCCCTCCGCTTTGCCTGCCATTATTTTGCCGCGTGCTGTATCTTATCCTCATGTCAGATATTCACACAGATTTTCACTCGTGATCGGCTTGAACTGCAGATGGTCGTCTTTGATATAAGCCATCTTCGGATCAAGCGGATACTCCCCGGTATCCTTCTTCTTCACGATTGCACTGCGCGCCCGCTTATCCGCAATGCGCACCTGCATGGGCTTCATCGTAAGTGCAGCCACAAAGCAGCTGCGGTCGCCGCCTGCACCTGCATAAATATCTCCCATACAGCAGCCGAGCACGACAATATTGCCTTTTGAGATGATGCGTGCCCCTGGGTTCACATCGCCGATCACCACAACGCTCGTCTCGGTCTCCAGTTCCTGACCGGAGCGTAAGGTTCCACGGTAAAAATATCCGTCCTCTTCCTTCTTCTTTTCCAGTGACTTCTCAACTGCTCGCCGGTAAAACTCAGCGGACTGCTTTTCTTCATCGACGATGCAGACCACCTGTATTCTGGAATTCCCCACAACTTCTTCTACCAGTTGGTTTTCTTCCTCTTTGGTAAGGGCTCTGCCCCGAAAGGTGAGCGCCAGCTTTGCATTTTTAAAGAACCCGGCAGATTCCCGGAACTTTTCTCCGACCGCCTTTCGCAGCTCCTCGAACGGGAGGTCTGAATTCAGATTCAGAACCAGCCCGTAAGGATTGCTCTTTAAAATTACCGCACTTTGGCTCATTGCCACTCCCTCTTTCCATGTTCCAGTTCTGGTAAATCAAACGTTTAGTCCGCAAATGCGGCTGCCGACGTACCGGAAGTATTGTAAGAATCGTACGATGCCGATGCATGTCCGGTAATCAGTTCACTCTCATCCTGCAGCTTGAAGTAATAAGAAATGACATCCCTTGCGACAAGCGCTGCATTTCCGGAAGAATAACCGTTCGTGATACGTACGGCAAGCGCGATCTCCGGATTATCATACGGTGCATAGCCGATGAACAGTCCGTGGTTCGGCTTGTCCTTGCTCTGCTGTGCCGTACCGGTCTTACCGGCTACTGCCAGACCGTTCGTCCCGTTAAAGGCCGGGGCATTGGTCGCACTGAATGCCGCATGGTTCTGTACCACACCGCGCATTCCGGCATGGATCGTATCCCAAAGCTCCTGCGGAAGCTCAAAGGTGTTGTGGACTTTTGCACTGTTGTCCTCAAGGACACTTCCCGCCGAGTCCGTGATCGACTTTACAAGTGTCAGATCATAGCAGGTGCCGCTGTTCGCAATCGTGCTCACATACCGCGCCAGTCCTGCCGTCGTATACAGATGCGTGGACTGTCCCATCGCAGAACGTGCTGCGTCCTGATCCGATACATGCGGTGTCGTCTCCGGCACCTCCAGCCCGGATTTTGCATCCAGTCCGTACATCTGTGCATATTTCTGCAGCTTCTGGATACCCTCCTCATCGGAGTAATCGCCGTTCATCGTGCCGAGACGGTAACCGATCGTATTAAAGAAATAGTTACACGAATCCCGAATCGCGGTCTGCAACGTCTCCACACCATGTCCGTAGATATTCCAGCAGTTGATCGGCTGCTCATCAAACGGAGGGATGTTGAACTTACCGGTACAGTTGATGCCTTCCCCAAGGCTGATTACACCTTCCATATAGCCCGCCGTCGCTGTCACGATCTTAAATGTAGATCCCGGTGCAATCGCCTCCTGCGTCGCACGGCTGTAGAACGGGGAAGACTTATCCATGTTCAGCTTTGTAAAGTAATCCGAATCCATCTCATTCGCGAGCCGGTTATTATCGTAGCCCGGATAGGTAACACAGGCTAACGTCTCTCCACTGTTCGGATCCGTCAGCACAAGGGACCCGGAACAAGGATTCAAAGCCAGCTGGGACGGACGGATCTCCAGATTGTAGATCTTCTGGTAAATAAAATCAAATCCGCTTAACGAGCCATTGGAGAGCTGCTGATAAGCAGTCGTATCCATGTCCAGCACACCCTGGTCAAACAGCAACAGGCAGATCTCTGCTTCATTGATTCGCTCTTCCTTCAACAGATAGCGGTATACCTGTTTGCAAAAATTGTCATCGTCATACAGATACGTAGAAATATAATCTGCAAGCGCCGAGAACATCTCGTTGGTATCCATATATTCCGTGTCACTCGTGATCTTTGTGATATCGAGCCAGTTCTGCTGAATCGCATAAGTCAGGAATTCCTTCAGGCTGATCGTCTCATCCTCCGTCCACTCCTTGTAGACGAGATCCGTCTTGTCGATTGCGTCAGAATCCAGGATACCGGTATCCGCCATCAGCATATTGTTGACGATGTAGGACTCGTATGCCTGATACTCTTCCTCCAGATCCTTGTAGGCCGTCGGCGTATCACTGAGCAGCTCGTTTTTGATCGTTGCGAAAATCTCCGATGCCTTTACGAGAAAGGCATTGTACACTTCCTGCTCATTGGCGGTCGCATCGTCCGCTTTTAAGTGTCCCACATCCAGCACATTGTTCTCGAACAGTGCATAGTAGACATCATAGACCGGAATCCAGATCTGGTCAGCCGACTCGACGAGGTCTGCGTTGAACTCTTCCGTATCGGCCAGCTTTGCGCAGATGATTCCGGCGATATACTGTTCCAGAATCTGATAGGCGGCTTTCTGCAGATCCATATCGATCGTCAGGATAACGTCATTTCCCGCCTGCGGCTCCACACGGGAAGCCACCTCCAGCGTCCGGCCCATATTATCGACGTAGAGCGTCTCCGAGCCCTTGTCCCCTTGCAGGGTCGTCTCCAGCACACTCTCCAGTCCGGTCTTGCCGACGATATCCGTCGCATCGTAGCTGTCATCTTCTTTTTTGAGTTCCTCCAGCTCCTCTGCGGAAATCTTTCCGGTATAGCCAATCAGCGGTGCCAGATACTCTGCATCCGCATACACTCTGCGATATTCCTCCGAGATGTCAATGCCCGGGAAATCTGCTGCATTTTCCATAATCCGTGCAACGGTCTGCTCACTGACGTCCTTCGCAATCGTCACTGCCTGGTAACGCTGGAAGCTGTTCGCCGCGATCGCCGCGCGCAGGGATACGAGTTGCAGGATTTCATGATCCGTGTAGCTCTCCGGAAGATCATATTCCTTCCGCTCCGCATCGGTAATCTTCGGATCAAGCAGCCCATAATGATCCTTATCACACAGCTGCGTCATCAGATCTTCTGCGCTGATCTCCAGCTGCTCCTTTTTCAGATCCGAGATCTGTGCCTGTCCAAACAGATCCGCCTTAAACCGGTTCAGAGTAAAACCGGATACCGTATACTCCCAGGAACCGTCATCGGCCTGCCCGATCTCAAAGTCGTCTACGATCGAATCTCCCTGCTCCTCAATCATTTTAATGACATGGTACAAAATACTGTTCAGGGCAAGGTTCTTCTCATGCGTCGTATTATACGTCTCACTGTCTTCAAAGGTGACACAGTAAGAAAGCTCATTGTATGCAATCGCTTTTCCGTTCCGGTCGTAAATATTTCCACGGGAACTTTTTAAGGTACGCTCCTTTTTAATAGAAAGGGAAAAATTTTCCTGATAACTTTCTCCCTGTACAATCTGCAGATAAAACAGTCGTTCAATCAGAATCGCCGCCATCAGTACAATGACGACAAGCAGCACCACAAGTCTCGGTGGAATCACCCTCGATGCCCGTTTCCTGATGTCTTTAAACAAAGCTGTCTGCACCTCCTCCGTCAGTCATACTCAGCTTCTGGTTGATCCAGTAAAAAAGCCGGTAAAGTACAATGGTCAGTATCAATGTATAAAGCACCTCCGGCAAAATCACACGCCCAAGGTAGCGGAAAAAATGGATTCTCCCTCTCATCAGAAACATAAAGCCATACTGTACGATCCCGTATATCAGATCGGAAATCGAAATCAGAAACAGCGGCGTCTTGATATCATCGTCATAAAAAATGCGATAAAAGTATCCGCTGAAATACCCAACCCAAAGATAGATCAGCGCATTGAACCCAATAATGCTGTTGAAAAAAATATCCGTCAGCAGCCCGCAGAAGAATCCGGTCAGCATACCGGACTTTTTCCCACGCATCAGGCCAAAAGAAACCGTCAGGATAATGAGCAGATTCGGCTTGATCGATGCGATGGAAATCATCTGGCAAACCGTAGACTGTAAAATAATGCTGACCAAAATCAGAATGGCCATCGTCAGCTTTCGTCTCATGCTTGGTGTCTGCTCCTTTCCTATTCTGCCGCCTGTGTCTCAGTCTCTGTCTCCGCCTGTGGATCCGCTGCAGATGCCGCATCACCAGCCGCATCCGCTGTGCCATCGGTCGGAGATACCGAATCTGACGGCACATAATTTTTCAGCTCCAGAATGACGAGCACTTCCTGCAAATGCCGGAAATCGACGACTGGTGTAATATATCCGGACTTTGTCAGATTGTTGGAATCATTGTTCAGCTCGCTGATGTAACCGATCAGGATACCCGGAAGGAACTTCTCACTGATATAGGATGTCACAACCTTATCCCCGACATGCACTTTATTGTCCGTGTCGGTCAGTTTGACCAGATTCAGAGAACCTTCGTCGATCAGCCGGAGATCTCCGGCAATGATACACTGATCCGAGGTCGTCGATACCATCGCGCTGACATTGCTGTTGTCATCGATGATCGACCGGACGGTCGCCCAGTTCGGTCCTACTTCCGTCACGATTCCGACCAGTCCGCCGCCGGAAATGACATTCGCATCTTTCTGAATGCCATCATTGCTGCCTTTATCGATCGTGAACAGCTGAAACCAGTTGCCCGGCTCTTTTGCGATTACCCGTGCGCCGACCTTTTCATAGTCTGCATACTGCTGATCCAGATTGTACAGTTCACGCAGTCGGGTCAGCTCCTCTTTGTCCTGTACCAGCTGGCTGTTCTCCTCGGTGAGCGTATCCACCTTCGCCTGCAGGTCTTCATTTTTTGCCCGCAGCGTCACCGCGTCGTCAAAATTGTCGGTGAGACCCGACAGCCACGAACCAAACCCGTTGATGCCCTTCTGAATCGGTGTGATCACAAATCCGCTGACCTGTCTGACCGGCGCGACCGCATCCCCTTCGAAAAAGGACAGCACAATCAGTGCGACGCAAAACACACTCAGTCCAATCAGAAGATATTTATTTTTCAAATTGTCATTTGTCTTTTTTTTCATAGTCAACCTGCCTTATCTCATTCCCGCCAGATCTTTCAGCGTGTACGTGCACTGCCGCAGATCTTTATTATTGATGATTTCCACCAGCCCCCGCACCGTGCTGTTCTTCGGATCCTGAATATGGTGGATCGGAATCCCCAGCTCCTTTCGGATATATTCCGGCAGATTCTGAATCATGGAAACACCTCCGCTCAGGTAAATGCCCTCGCGCGTGATATCCTTCATCAATTGCGGCGGTACCCGATTGAATATGGAACTGATCGCTTCGACGATCATATCTACGCTGTCGATGATCGCTACACTCACCGCCAGCGACGGAATCATATCGGACTTCGGAAGACCCGACAGCGTATGAATACCGAACACCTTCTGCTCCAGACGTGGGCCGTTGATCATAAATGCAAGATTGTTTTTGAGTGCTTCCGCACTCTTCTGCCCAATACTCAGATTGAACTTCCGGCGTACCATCGTGCTGATGTCCTCATCCAGCCTTCTTCCGCCGATCTTTAAGGTCTGCGATAAAATGACCTTGCCGGAGGCGATCACGGAAATCTCCGTCGTATCGCCGCCAATATTTACAACCATATGTCCCCGTGAGGAGAGCACCGGCAGCTCCGCGCTCACCGCATCTGCGATCCCTTTATCGATCAGCCGGATCCGTCCCGCGCCGATCTTGCCGCGCATGACCTGGAAAAAAGCCCGCTTCTCCACCTGTGTGACATCGCTTGGCACTGCGATATACAGCGTCATATCCCGGTGCAGGATTCCGGAGAAGCTTTTCAGCAAATGAGAAAGCACGATCTCCGCCTCCGTCAGATTGGCGATCACACCGTTCGTCATCGGCCAGACGACCTGTACATCCCTCGGGTTCTTCTCGTATATTTCATAGGCAGCGCTGCCGACCGCCAGTATATCCCGGTCGTTGCGAAGTGCCACTACATTCTTATCGTACAGAAATTTTTTTCCGTTTTTATCTTTGATTTTGATCGTATCAGTGCCAAGATCCACAGCACATACTTTCTGAAACAGCATTCTTTTCCCCTCACTGCGTTTCTGTATTCAGCCAGAACCCCTGCTCCCTCATGCTGACGGCCTGCCTGTCCCCGATGATGATATGGTCCAGCAGCTCAATGCCAAGCATCGCGCCCGCCCTCTTGACCCGCTCTGTCAGCAGAACGTCATCCCTGCTCGGGTCAGGAACGCCGCTCGGATGATTGTGCAGCAGCAGAATGCTGACCGCCTGCTGCCGGATGGCTTCGATGAAAATTTCGCGCGGAGAAATCAGAGAAGCATTGACGGTTCCCTTGGAAATTATGGTATCCCTGATCAGCTTCCCCTTGCTGTTCAGCATCGCAAGAACAAGAACCTCCTGCTCCTCATGCCTCAGCGCTTCCATATAATATTCTGCGACCGCAGCCGGGTCATGAAAGGAAATGGATTCGGAAATCCCCGCCCGTGATATCCGCCTCGAAAGCTCTGCGATACATTTGAGCTGTATCGCCTTCACCTTTCCGAGTCCGCGGATCTTCTGTAAATCAGAAATCGACATGTGGTAGATGCCAAGAAGCCCTTTTTTATCCTGAGCGAGTACGTTTCTTGACAGCTCCAGTGCAGATACGCCTTTGGAACCAGTTCGCAAAATCACAGCAATCAGCTCCGCATCACTGAGGCGCTCCGCTCCCCATGCCAGACATTTCTCATAGGGGCGCTCCTCCTCTGGAAGATGCTTCATCGTGCTTCCTGCTGTATAATTCTCATTTTTCATTCGTTTTCCATACTCTCACTCGCCCAGATGGCACAATTTTCCTCTTTGAAAATAGAACCATTGAAATATTCTACCATAAAATTTTTCCAAAGTACACACCCAGAAGCTTAAATTTTTCTTACCAGTTTCGCGCCTGCACATACCGCTTCTGCCACCCGTATTCCATCAATCGCAGCCGAGGTGATTCCTCCTGCATATCCTGCGCCCTCACCGCACGGATAAATGCCAGGAAACTGCTCTGCCTGGCAGGAAGGATCCCGTAAAATCCGCACCGGGGACGATGTCCGGCTCTCGACGCCAAGCAACAGTGCCTGTGGATCGTCAAATCCTGGAATCCGATGCCCGAACGCCTCGATCCCCTCGATCAGTGCCAGATTCAGAGATTCCGGCAGGATCTGGCGCACATTGGCATACGCATATTCCCCTTTTACCTGCGGCTGCATCGCATCTTTCTCTGACGGCGCTGTCGGCTTTTGCACCCCTTCCCGGAAATCGCCAAATGTCTCTACCGGTATTTTCCCAGATGCACAGCGGTATGCCGCTTCTTCCAGATGCCTCTGAAAATGCATCCCGTCCAGCACATCGTTTGCCTCATAATCTTCCGGTGTGACGGTCACGACAATCGCACTGTTCGCATTGCGGCTTCCACGGTCGCTGTAGCTCATGCCATTCACAGCCAGCCGGCCCGGCTCCGAAGAAGCATTGACAACGTATCCGCCTGGACACATGCAGAACGAATACACACCGCGCCCGTCCGCACATTTATGCGTCACCTTATACGGCGCCGCCCCCAGTGGTTCACAGACCGGTGTCCCATACATCGCCTCATTGATCCGCTCCTGCGGATGTTCCATACGAAGCCCGACCGCGAATGCTTTTGGCTGCATCGTCATGCCAAGTGCCTGCAGCATCTCAAATGTATCCCGTGCACTGTGACCGATTGCCAGCACCAGCTCATCCGTTTGCATCTTCTCTTTGCCATTGATTTCCAGCTGATAGCGCGTGCCCGATTCCTGTCTGCAAATTCCGGTCAGGCAGCTTCCGAACCGGAATCTGCCGCCCAGCGACTCGATCTCCTTCCGGATATGTCGCACGACCGATACGAGCACATCTGTCCCGATGTGCGGCTTATAGTAATATAAAATAGAAGGATCAGCGCCCGCCTTTACAAATTCATTCAGGACAAAATGGATCTTCCCATCCGGATCCTTGATCAGCGTATTCAGCTTTCCATCGGAAAAGGTGCCTGCTCCGCCTTCGCCAAACTGGACATTTGAGTTCGGATTCAGCACACCGGTCTTCCAGAATGTCTCCACATCCTGTACACGCTGCTCGACTGCCTCCCCGCGCTCCAGCACGATCGGGCAAAGCCCTGCACGTGCAAGCATCAGCGCGCAGAACAGTCCGGCCGGTCCACTGCCTGCCACCACCGGTGGGTAAGCGCTCTCTTTTGCTTCTGTGACATTTTGATAAGGAAAGGAATATTCCTTCTTTTCGGTCAGTGTGATCTTCCGGTTATGAAGACGCTTTACGACCGTCGCAGCCTGCGCCGTCTCAACATCGACCGTGTAGACATAAAACAACTCCGGTTTTTTCCGTGCGTCCACCGACTGACGCATGCATTCATAAGTAAATGGCTGTTTTTTCAGACGAAGGACTTTCTGTATCTCTTTTTCAAGCTCTGCTTCTGTATGGGTAATCGGAAGCTTCAGCTCACTGATTCGTATTACTGTTTTTATTTTCATCTATGATTCGCTCCTGTTCTCCTGTTTTTGAGCAAACCGATTTTATCACACTTTTTTTGTCTTGTGAAGTCAACCTTTCTTTTCAGGGACAACGCATCCGGTAGCAAAGCTGCAAGGATGAGCTGCAAAGACTCCTTATATATAGAAAGAACCGGATCACATGAGGGGTATGATCCGGTTCTGATTTTTATTTTAGAGGGAAAATGTATGAAAAAGAATAAACTGTCTGTCCTGCGCTTACTCTGTTACCGCTTCCGTTGTAGCTTCGGTATCAGCAGAAGCATCTGCAGCTTCCGTTGCAGCTTCGGTCAGAGAAATCTCCGTATCCTCATCTGCACCGCCGACAACTGTGCCTGTGCCATATGCAAGGATCGTAAGGCTTGCAACGGTTCCATCACTGTTCAGCTGGATGGATACGATGTCGCCCTCCATAATGCCGTCTGTCGAAATGGAGATGGTGCCGTCTTCAGAAACCTCGGTAGAAGCCTCTGTCGTATCCTCTGATACTGCCTCCGTTGTTGCCTCGGTCGTCGCTTCCGTTGCAGCTTCGGTCGTATCTTCCGATGCAGCCTCGGTTGCCTTCTCAGATACTGCCTCGGTTGCCTTTTCGGTAGCCGCTTCGGTCGTAGATGACTCGGAAGCACTGTCTGCTGCCTTTACCTCGATATTCTCGGTCTGTGCCAGCTCGCCAAGCTTTGCATCATCTGCAAAATTATAGGTCAGTGACTCATTCGTCAGGGTCAGGGTAAAGGATGTCCCAGAAGAAGCCTCTTCGGTCGTCGCCTCAGAACCAGCCTCCGTCGTAGCTTCGGATGTGGCTTCCGTGGTATCCTCGGATGCTGCTTCGGTCGTCGCTTCTGTATCCGTCGTGCTCTCTGTATCAGCCTCTGTCTCTTCATCATTTGCTGTGAGAACACCCTTTGTTATCGTAATAGAATCTGCAGAAACTTTTGTCACCTGTCCGACAATGGCCTCTGCATCTGCGCTTTCATCTTTGCTGACTGCTGCGGTAGCAGCTCCGGTAGTTGCCTCTGTGGTCGTTTCGGTAGCGGCTTCCGTCGTACCCTCACTTGCATAGACGCCCATGGAAGAAACGGTAAGTGCCAGTCCCAGGAGTAATGCTACATAATTACGTTTCATCTTGAATCAAATCCTTTCTTACTGTTGTTTGCCGGAAGGATATTTCTGAATTCCTTTCCTTCAAGCTGGGAACATGATACGAAGAAAATGTGTCGCAATTGTGTTCAATTTTCGATTAATTTGTGTCTTTTTCCTTTGTTTTTTCTAAAATTTCACTGTTTTGGAAACAATTTACACCGTGCATTCACGCATTCAGGAGGCTGCGTTCTTTCCCGCAACATACCCGCTTGCCCATGCCCACTGCAGATTATAGCCCCCGCACGGTCCATCCACATCGAGCAGTTCGCCCGTCACATACAGGCCCGGAAGGCGTCTGCATTCCATTGTCTCCGGAGAAATCTGTGTGGTGTCTATCCCGCCCGCACATACCTGGCAGACATCAAAGCTCTTCGTACCACTGACCTCAAGCGGATAACTGCTGCATATATCCAACAGTGTGAAAAGCTCTTTTTCTGTAAGTTCCTGACAGCGCATTTTCGACCGGATCCCTGCCTGGTCGAGCATCAGTGGAATCAGTTTTTCATTCAAAATCCCGCGCATCAGCATCCCGACCGGCTCCGACGGGAGCTGCCCTGCACGTTGCCAGAGCATGCCCTGCAACGCTTCCCGTTCTATTTTGCGCTCTTCCAGATAAGGCTTCAACAGGTCAAGCGTAATCCGAAATACCCTGGTTCCTTTTGCAGCTGCAACATACCTAGAAAGCTGAAAGACTGCGATTCCGGAAATTCCGTATTTTGTCCACTGCACTTCTCCCTGCTCAGAAGCGACAAGCGTCCAATGTTTTTCCGCATGCACCTGTCTCCCGTCCTGCTTTTGGCACTGCCACAGCGATACCTCCGCCATACCGCGCACGCCGGCCGCCAGCGCCGGAGCCTTCCCCTCGCAGAGCAGCGGTGTCAGCGCTGGGACGACCGGTATGAGCTTCAGCCCCACCATTTTTGCCAGCTGATAGCCGCTCCCGTCAGAACCGGTCGTCGGCGCGCACTTCGATCCGCAGCTAAGAATCAGGCGCTCCGCCTCATACGTCCACGTGCCCGTCTGCACCTTCCAGATACGGTCCGCGCAGGAAATCGCTTCAACCTTTTCCGTCAGCTTCAGCTTTACCTTCCATCTGCGCAGCTCTGCCAGCAGCACCTCCAGCACCGAAGATGCCTGATTCGTATACGGATAAACATACCCGTTTTTCTCAATAGTAAGCAGGCCAATCTCTCCGAAAAATCCACGTACGTTCTGCGCATCAAACTGCTCTAACACCGGCTGCACAAAGGATCCGGCAGCCCCATGATACCGTCCCGGCAGCCCCGGATCCATATTCGTCAGATTACACCGCCCGTTCCCGGTCGTCAGAAGCTTCTTTCCAGGCCGGTCCATCGCTTCGAGCACAGTCACCTTTGCCCCATTTCTGGCCGCTGTGATCGCCGCCATCAGGCCGGACGCGCCCGCCCCCACTATGATTACACGATTCTGAGTTTCCATGTTCTTTTCCTCCCCAGTCTATTCCAAAAACTGATTTCGATTGTCAAAGCGGATATTCGCAATCTATCCCTGCAGCTCATCTCTGCAGCTTTGCTGCGGGGTCCTGCTGCGGGGCCTAGCTTCGCTACTTGTAGGATCATAAGGAATTCTCCCGCAAATTACGGCCGGGCTTCGACTTCTCCTGCCGAAACCCGACCGTAAGTTTTTCTAATAACCTTCTATGCAATCAGGAAGAAATATCCCAACACCAGCACGCCAAGAATAATCCGGTAATATCCAAACACCTTGAAATCGTGCTTCTTGATATATCCCAGCAGGAACCGGATGATAAACAGCGAAGATACAAACGCCGTGACCATACCGATCAGCAGGATCGCAAGCTCCGTCGACGTAAATGCCAGTCCGAATTTCCACAGCTTCAGAAGGCTCGCACCGAACATGACCGGGATCGCGAGGAAGAAGGTAAATTCTGCTGCAACGGTACGGGAGACACCGATCATCAGCGCGCCGACGATGGTCGCACCGGAGCGGGATGTGCCCGGAAAAATCGCTGCGATCAGCTGGAAAAGTCCGATCACAAATGCCGTCTGGAAGGACAGCTCCGACAGGGAATTGATCTTCGACGGCTTTCCCTTATGTACCGTTTCTACAATGATAAACAAAACGCCGAACAGGATCAGCATAATTGCTACCGTAATGTAGTTATAAAACAGTGCTTCAAAGAAATCATTAAACAAAATCCCGACGATCGCTGCCGGCACGCAGGATACCAGAATCTTGCACCACAAAAGCATGATATCGGTCTTCACATAACGCATAATGCCTCGCGTCGAACGACGTCTCCGCCTCCCGGTCGGCTTTCTAAACGGAAAAATATCTTTCCAGAACAGGACAACGACTGCAAGAATTGCACCGAGCTGAATGACGACCTCAAACATACTGTAAAATGCCTCCGAGACATCCAGCTTCACAAACTCATTCAACAGAATCATATGACCGGTGCTGCTGATCGGCAGCCACTCGGTAATGCCCTCTACGATACCAAACAGAAATGCTTTTAAAAATTCAATCATGGAAAACTCCTTTCCTTACTGCTGCTTCACAGGAAGCGTGACATGTCCCTTTTCGTACAGCTTCTGAAGTGACATCAGAATACCGAGCTTTGCATGCGGCCAGGTCAGTCCCCCCTGGAAATAGACCGCATACGGTGGCTTCAGCGGGCCGTCCGCACTCAGCTCGATCGAGGATCCCTGGATAAATGCGCCGGCTGCCATAATGACATCGCTGTCATAGCCCGGCATCGCCCACGGCTCCGGTGTCACGTAGCTGTCGACCGGCGCTGCTGCCTGAATCCCTTCACAGAAGGACGTCAGCCCCTCCGGGAATCCAAACTCTACTGCCTGAATGATGTCGTGGCGGGATTCGCTGCCGTTCGGGACGACTTTAAATCCGAGTCGTTCGTAGACATTCGCCGCAAAAATTGCACCCTTTAAAGCGGCTGCTGTCACCGTCGGTGCAAGGAAAAATCCCTGATAAAAAGAGCGCATAACACCAAGCGATGCGCCTACCTCCTTGCCGAGCCCCGGACAGGTAAGGCGGTACGCGGCCCGTTCCACACATTCCTTCGTGCCTGCGATGTAGCCGCCGATCGGAGCAAGTCCGCCGCCCGGATTTTTGATCAGAGATCCAACGATCATATCCGCATCAAAGTCGCTCGGCTCGAGGCGTTCGACAAACTCCCCGTAGCAGTTGTCTACCATCACAATGATATCCGGCCGGCGCTCTTTGATAAATGCGATCGCCTCTCCAATCTGTGCAACGGACAGTGTCGGGCGGGTCTGATAGCCTTTGGAGCGCTGAATCTCAATCAGGCGGGTCTGCGGACGCAACGCTTTCTCGATCCCCTCATAGTCAAAGCTTCCGTCTGCCAGAAGATCGACCTGCGCGTAGGTCACGCCGTACTCTGCAAGGCTTCCGCAAGACGGGCGGATGCCGATGACTTCCTCTAACGTATCATACGGCTTTCCGGAAATGGACAGCAGCTCATCGCCCGGGCGCAGGTTGCCGGCCAGCGCGATCGCCAGCGCATGCGTACCACAGGTGATCTGCGGGCGTACCAGCGCCGCCTCCGTATGAAATGCCGCTGCATAGACCTCCTCCAGCGTATCTCTTCCGATATCGTCATATCCGTAGCCGCTCGATGTATTAAAGCATTCCGCACTGACGTGTGCCTTCTGCATCGCTGCAATGACCTTGAGCTGATTGTACTCCGCAGTCTCATCAATCGCTGCGAAACGTTCCTTCAGCGTTTCGAGGATACTCTCTCCATATTCGTATACCTCTTTGCTGATTCCAAGTGATCCATATAATTGTTTCATGTGTTTTCTCCTGTGTTTCTATGTTATCTATAAATCCCACGCTTTGCAAGCTCCGGGAGCATATACGCCATCAGCTGCTGCGGCTCGTAGCCGATCTCCTGCTTATTGACCCAGGTCACATCACGTTCCCGCTTGAACCATGTGATCTGGCGCTTGGCGAAATGCCGCGTATCCCGTTTCAAAATGCGGACAGCCTCTTCATAGGAACAGCGCCCATCCAGATAATCCAAAATCTCTTTATAGCCAAGTCCCTGCATCGATACCATGTCTCTGGTGCAGCCCTGCGCCTGCAGGCGCCGCACTTCGTCCACGAGTCCGTGCTCAAGCATCCGATCGACACGCCGGTCGATATTCGCATAAATCCGGTCACGCGCATCATTGAGCACGAAATATGCAAACCGGTAAGGCGACGCTTTCTGACGCTCTGCCTCATTGTGCTCGGAAATTCGTTCCCCGGTCTCCTGATAAAATTCCAGCGCACGGATGACCCGCTTGACATTGTTCGCATGAATCGCCTCTGCAGATGCCGGATCCACTGCCGCAAGCATTGCATGTAAATGCTCTGCCCCGCGTTCCTTCGCCAGTGCTTCCAGTCCTTCCCGGTAGCTGTGATCACTTCCATTTTCTGTAAAATCAATATCATACAGAACTGCCTGAATATAAAATCCGGTACCGCCGACCAGAATCGGGATATGTCCGCGGCTCTGAATCTCCCGGATATAGCGCTTCGCATACTCCTGAAAGCGCACGACATGAAATTCCTCCGCCGGATCAAATTCATTGATCAGGAAATGCGGAACCCCCTGCATCTCTTCTCTTGTCACTTTTGCAGAGCCAATGTCCATCCCGCGGTAGACCTGCATGGAATCTGCGGAAATGATCTCACCACCGATTTTTTTTGCAAGTGCTACCGACAGTGCAGTCTTTCCGACCGCCGTCGGGCCGGTAAGAATGACCAGTTTTCCCGCATCCACCGCTTCCTTCTTTCTACTCTCTTCCATAATGCTCCCTATAATACCCGTTTGAATTTTTTCTCCATCTCATATTTCGTCATCGTGATGATCGTCGGACGCCCGTGTGGACAATTGTACGGATTCTCCAAAGTGAGCAGCTCGCCGATCAGCGCATCCGCCTCCGCCGCGCTCAGATGGCTGTTTCCCTTTACCGCTGCCTTGCAGGACATCGACGCGATCTTTTCCAGCACAATCTGATCCGAAGCGCGTTCCGACACATCCGACAATCCGTCGAGAATCTCCAGAAACAGCTCCCGGCTCGCGAGCCCGTACAGGTTATCCGGAACTGCACTGATCGCATACTCCCGTCCACCGAACGGTTCGATCTCAAAGCCGACCGCCTGAAATTCCGAAAGATGCCGTTTCAGAAGCGTCTCTTCTTGCAGACTTAAGGTCACGATGACCGGCGGCGTAACCATCTGGGATGTCTGGCGCTTCTCCCGGTACTGTTTCATGAAACGCTCATACATCACCTTTTCATGCGCGGCGTGCTGATCGATGATATACATCTTCTCCTCAAACTCCACGATCCAGTACGTGTCAAACACCTGCCCGATCAGCTTGTGATGAGCACGGCTTTCCTCTGTGAGCAGCTTATTCGAAAACAGCTCCATCTGAACACCCTTGCGCTCTGCTTCTTCTTCCTTCTGACGCGCAATGTCCTCGGCAAGTGCCTGCGCTACAGGAGTATCCGGCTGCATACGGTCTGGAAGTGGTGCTGCAGAAGGCGCTATATCTGCCTGAGCATTTGCGTCCTGTGATACTCCTGCAGATACATGATCGGCTGACTCTGACATTTGTTTTCCGTGCTCAGCCATCTGCTGCCCGCTATCTGCCTGAGCATCCCGTGTCTGCCCCGCTACGATGCTTCCCGTCACCGGCTTCATCAAGCCTCCACGCCGATCCCGCTGCGGATATTTGATCTCATACGGACTGTTCGCCTCCGCAATCAGCTGGCTGCGGATTTTCTCAAACGGCTCCGGGTAACGCACAGCACCGCTCTGCTCATTTCTATCGCTCTGAGCACGCTCTCGTCTATCAGATCTGCCCAAAGTACTTTCCTGACCGCCGCTACTTCCGCTCTGAGCACGCTCTCGTTCACTATGTGCACCTGTTCCAGCAATACTGTTCTGCCCTTCACTTGTATTACCGCCAGCCGGTCTGCTCCCCGGCGCTTTTTCCCCGGCAGGCTTCTTCGGCCCGTCGATCGTGAACTCCGGGATCAGCTCTTTGCCGAGCAATGCTTCCTTTACGGTCTGTAATACCTTCTCATAAATCTCCTGCTGATTGGCAAAGCGCACTTCCAGCTTCTGCGGATGCACGTTGACATCTACTTCTTCGGTATTGACCTCGATCTGCAGTACCGTAAACGGATACCGATGACTCATCATAAACGCTTTGTAGGCATCCTCGATCGCCCGCGCGATGATCGTGCTCTTCACATAACGCCCGTTGACAAAATAATTCTCATAATTCCGGTTGCCTCTGGAGATCACCGGCTTTCCGATAAAGCCATGAATCTTGATATTCCCATAATCTGCCTCCGCTGTCACCAGATTTGCTGCGATATCCCGCCCATAAATGCTGTAAATGATGTCCTTCAGATTGCAGTTGCCGGACGTATGCAGCTTCGTATCCCGATTGCTGATAAATTTAAACGAGATGTTCGGATGTGACAGAGCCATGCGCTCCAGCAGATCACTCACATAGCCCGCTTCGGACGATGCGGATTTGAGGAACTTCTTCCGGGCAGGTGTATTATAGAAAAGATTGTGCACGAGGAATGTCGTCCCCTCCGGCGCACCGATCTCTTCCAAAGACTTTTCGGTGCCGCCCTCAATGACATAGCGCACCCCGGTCAGGCTGCCGGCCGTCTTTGTGATCATCTCCACCTGACTGACTGCCGCAATACTCGAAAGTGCCTCACCCCGGAAACCAAGAGTACCGGATGTCAGCAGATCCTCCACCTTTCGGATTTTACTCGTCGCATGCTGCATATAGGCGATGCGTACCTGCTCCTTCGGAATGCCGCAGCCATTATCTGTGATACGCACAAGCGAGGTACCGCCGTCCCGGATCTCTACAGTCACAGCATTTGCCCCGGCATCCACCGCATTTTCTACAAGCTCCTTTACAACCGAAGCCGGACGCTCTACGACCTCACCGGCCGCGATTTTATCGATCGTATCCTGACTCAATAAAACGATCTCGTTCAAAGTACCACCTCCTACCAGCGGTTCTTCAGCTTATTCTGTAATCGATACAGGGTATTAAGCGCGTCAATCGGTGTCATCGTGGACACTTCGAGCTCCTGCAGCTCCTTTAACACATCCGAATCACTCACGGTATCAAACAGCGACATCTGATCCAGATCCACCTGATCGTATTTTTGTGTCTTTGTCTTTTTTGCTTTCTGGCTCTCCGCATCGCCGCCCTGCACATGCACCGTGATATCCGCGTTTGTCAGCTCCTCAGCGAGCTCTTTTGCCCGCTCGATCACCATATCCGGAACGCCTGCCAGCTTCGCGACCTGAATCCCGTAGCTCTTGTCCGCGCCGCCCTGAATGATCTTGCGCAGAAATACGATATCATCGCCGTTCTCCTTTACTGCGATGCAGTAATTATTCACGCCCGGCAGCTTGCCCTCCAGCTCCGTCAGTTCGTGGTAATGCGTCGCAAAGAGCGTCTTTGCTCCGAGCAGCTTTGGATTGCTGATATACTCCACGACCGCCCATGCGATGCTCAGACCATCAAAAGTGCTCGTGCCGCGTCCGATCTCATCGAGAATGAGCAGGCTGTTGCGCGTCGCATTGCGCAGGATGTTCGCCACCTCTGTCATTTCCACCATGAACGTACTCTGTCCGCTCGCCAGATCATCCGACGCGCCGACCCTCGTAAAGATCCGGTCGACCAGTCCGATCTTCGCCGCATCCGCCGGGACAAAGCTGCCGATCTGTGCCATGAGCACGATCAGGGCCGTCTGACGCATATACGTCGATTTTCCTGCCATGTTCGGGCCGGTGATGATCGAGATCCGGCTCTTGCCATTATCCAGATACGTATCATTTGCGATGAACATGTCATTCGGAATCATTTTTTCCACGACCGGATGGCGGCCATTTTTAATATCCAGAATGCCCTTTTCATTGATCGACGGCTTCACATAATTGCCCCGCTCTGCGACGAGCGCCAGCGACGCAAAAACATCCACACCCGCAATGGCATGCGCCGTCTTCTGAATGCGCAGAATCTCATCTGCGATTTTTCCACGGACCTCAACGTAAAGGTCATATTCCAGTGCCGTCAGCTTATCCTCAGAGCCAAGGATCGTCTCCTCCAGCTCTTTGAGTTCCGGCGTGATATAGCGCTCCGCGTTTGTCAATGTCTGCTTGCGCGTGTAGTAGTCCGGCACCATATCCTTATAGGAATTCGTCACTTCCAGATAATATCCGAACACTTTATTATACTTGACCTTCATCGTTTTGATTCCGGTCTTTTCCCGCTCCTCAGCCTCCAGCTTTGCCAGCCAGGACTTACCTTCTGTCTTTGCCTGCCGGAGTCGGTCGACTTCCTCATTATATCCTTCTTTGATAAATCCGCCATCCCGGATGCTGATCGGAGGTTCTTCCACAATCGCTGCATCCACGAGGGCAAACAGATCCGCCAGCTCATCCAGTTCCTCCTGCAGCTGCACAAGCAGAGGCGACTGCAGACTTTTCATAATATACTTGATGTGTGGCAGCATGGACAGCGACGTCTTAAACGCAACAAGATCACGCGGATTGGCTGTCTGATAACTGATCCGGCTGATGAGACGTTCCAGATCATAGACCGGGTTCAAATATTCCCGCAGTTCCTCCCGCGTGATCGCATTATTTTTCAGCTCTTCTACTGCATCCAACCGTTGCATGATCTCTTCTTTTTCGATCAATGGCTGTTCCAGATACCGGCGAAGCAGCCGCGCTCCCATTGCCGTCTTCGTCTTATCCAGCACCCAGAGCAGAGAGCCGCGCTTATTTTTTTCACGCAATGTCTCACAGAGCTCCAGATTCCGGCGTGTCGAGCTGTCCAGCACCATATATTTGGAAATCGAATACGGAGTCAGAGAAGTCAGATTCGCAATCGAAGTCTTCTGCGTCTCGATCAGGTACTGCAAAAGCGCCCCTGCCGCGATAATGCCGCAGCTATACGCATCCAGCCCAAGTCCGCTCAAAGAAGAGACATGAAAATGCTCCATCAGATTCCGCGCACATAAAGCGTCATCAAAGTACCACGAATCCAGGGAAAAGACCGAAATATGCAGCCGTTCCTTCATATCTTCAATGTCCACACCACTGACGTAAAAAGAATGATTGCAGATAATCTCCGACGGAGAAAATTTATTGATCTCATCGAGCAGCTTTTTCTCACTGTCCAGCTCCGTCACGAGATATTCGCCCGTAGAAATGTCTGCAACAGCCAGACCATAGCGATCCTCCATGCAGACAATACACATCAGATAATTATTCCGGGTCTCATCAAGCGCCTGCGCATCCAGATTCGTCCCCGGCGTCACAACACGAATGACATCCCGCTTCACAAGCCCCTTCGCCTGCTTCGGATCCTCCAGCTGCTCACAAATCGCTACCTTATACCCCTTTGAGACAAGCTTATTCAGATACGCATCCACCGCATGATACGGCACCCCACACATCGGAGCCCGCTCCTCAAGCCCACAGTCCTTCCCGGTGAGAGTGATTTCCAATTCTTTCGAGGCAATCAATGCATCGTCAAAAAACATTTCGTAAAAATCTCCAAGGCGGTAAAAAAGGATGCAATCCTGATATTTTTCCTTAGTTTCAATCCAACATTGAAGCATCGGTGTAATAGTGTCACAGCATATCCTTTTTCCGCTAACTTCAATATATTTGTGCTGTATCGACTGCGTTAACTCGCTTGTCTGTGTCTTCCTAGTTCTATTTTTCATAACTTTCCTCGTATTTACAGGCTTTTCCGTCCCTTTATCCGTCTATATACTATTATCAAAAATACGGAAATCTTCCTAATATTATCTATATCTCTTCAAAACGAACTTCATTGTAACAAAAAAAGCCCAAATTTTCAAGGCTGAATGGCGAAGAAAGGCCATATAAGGCTCCGAAAAGCTTTCGCATTGTTCCGTTTCAGATATTCCTGAACAGCTTTTTCCAGAATTACTGTTTTGGGTATCATCGTTTCTTCGGGATATCGTTCAACCGCCTTAACTAAGGAACGCTGCATGTAAATATTGATGTAGTTTCTACGATTCGGCATAAAAAGGAGCGTGCTCCAAAATTCTCATTTTTTCACACGCCCTATATTCTTTTTGCCGGAAAGAATTGCTGGAGAAAATCCCCACCAGTCCTCAAGAGCAGCAACTATTTGCGCTGACCACAGCCAGAGCAGTACTGGTAATCGACGTAAGTCTGCGTATCGTAGACGGTCTCGTCGTAAGCCTCCTTGACAAGCTTTTTCTCAGTATGTGCAGGGGTAATGACAACATCACGAGTAAGACTTCCATCAATACCACTGCATTTACCGTTGGTATCAACAACTTGATGCCATTCCAGTTCATCAAGGCTATCAAACCATTGACCGCAACTTACACACTGAATCTGGAGCTTAGTAACTGCAGGAATGGTAACCGTTTCGTACACAGCATCGTGGTACACAGTCCTCGCCACCTCCTTGGTAGCCATATGGTCTACCCAAGTGTGCTGATGCGCGGATACTGTTACTGTACATTTTGCAGTCCCGAAGCTTGTTTTCGCTGTGATAACTGCTTTACCATTTTTGAGTGCTTTGATTGTTCCATTTTTACTTACAGAAACAATTTTCTTATTGCTCGTTGTCCATTTTACAGAAGTTGCTTTCAGCTGTGTATTGTTTGCGTATGCTTTAAACGTATATGGCGTGCCTTTCTGTAAGGATAATGTCTTTTGATTTAAATGAAGAGCTGCATTTTTTACCGTGACTTTGAAACGGCAGGTCTTATTTTTGTATTTTACAGAAATCGTTGCAGTACCTTTTTTTGAAGCAACAATTTTGCCTTTCTTTACCGTTGCAATTTTCTTATTGCTTGTACTGTATTTGATGCCGTCTGTTACCTTCTTATCGTTATACTTTACAGTGATTGGCGTACTGTTGTTCTGGCTGTCGCCAACATACAGAGTAATATTTGGAACAGTTACAACGACTTTACCGGATTTTGCAGTTGCCGCCTGCACAGGCACTATACCGACAAATAAAGTCAGAATCAGTGATAGTACAAAAATAAATGATAGATTTTTTCTGCTTGTTTTCATGATCTTTGCCCCTTTCGATGTTCCTTTGATTATACTTTTAAAGTATACTTGTGTCAATTTTAAACGTCGTGCGAATGGTAAATTTGTAAATGGTCAACCATGCATCTCTAGTACTAATTCTTCTGATTTGAGATAATGTTGCAAAAGTTGATGTCAACTTTTATACCACCTCCGCAAAATTTTCATATATCGTGCCGTTTATCACGATCTGCATTCGTAGAACAGCATTATGCCTGTCACATCATTTCTCCGGTCATTTAGATTTCCTCTAAGAAAGGCTCAAATTGTTCATTACCCAGGCAAAGGCTTTGGCTGTCCGCAATCCTGGCTCTTTAAAATGACCGCCCTGATTCCACTCCAGTGTGCATCGCATTCCTTCTTCATGCATCCATGTATATGCCTGTCGTATACAATTACCCACCTGCGCCATGACAGGGTTTTTGGTCTTTTCCTCTTTATTTCCAAGGCTCAGATAGACACAGTTACTTTGTATCTTCTGTTGTTTCATGTATTCCAAAAATCCCGGAAACCAGATAGACGGGGAGGCCGCTGCAATACCGTCAAATTGATTTGTCTGGCTTGCCGTCCACAGAGCAAATAATCCTGCCATGGAATATCCGCCAATACAGTAATTTTTATTTGAATCTGTACATAACGTCAGAACCTTCTCAAGAGTGTCTTTTGCGCCATCGCCAAATTCTTCTTTTCCAAATACCGCATCTGCATTCCAGGGAGCCAAATCATGATTCCAGTTATTCACTTTCATTGCTATCAGTTGAAAATCCGCATCTGTCAGTCTGGAAATTTCCATAATTTCCTGTTCTATCCCAGGAAGATCATGTTCTCCTACCATCTGAATCAGGACAACGGAAGCCTGATCGCTTCCATATCTATATATATCCATTACGCTATCATCCATAAATCCATGTACTTTATTTTAACAAAGCTTTAAATACAGTTTATCTATGTCTTTCTTGGTATGTATCACTTTACCTCATGCCCGGTTACTGCTTCAAAGTGATATTTGACAATTCCAAGATCAATCTTAGAATAAAATCCTCCAAGATTTTTTGCTGTAACATTTCCATTTTTCAGTTCAAAAAGAAACTTCTGCTGATTTACGGCAGTAGGTGCCAGGCTTACGGCCTCCATACCTCTTTCAAACCATTCCGTACTCTGGTCTGCCTTTCCAAGTTCCTTTATACTCTTGCTTTTATGTGGAACTCCCTGTGTTTCACCATACCCCAGAGAAATAATAATCAGCAGTTTCTGTCCTCTTTTTATTTGTGCTTTTGATTTTCCATGCGTCATCGCTACCCAGCAGGTATTAAGACCAAATTCCTGACATTTCAGCACAATCTTCTCACCATAGTATCCTGCCTTTTCCTGATCATTCTTACTCCCGACAATCGCAATATAATTCTTTACATTTTTAAACTTTCCATAATGAGCCATAAAAGAATTAAAACATTTT
>JAQXGF010000068.1 GCA_029006155.1 Lachnospiraceae bacterium | reverse complement strand
AACTGAAAAATTAAAGGCACAGGATCAGATGGAGTGGGTCAGAATGGTGAATAATATCAAAGCCAGTGTAGAAGAAATCGTGATGAGAGAAATAATTTATGTGTAAGAATAGATGGTAGAGACATGAGATAAAAATTAATTGGAAGTTAAAAAAACAAAGTGATAATTAAACAAAGGCTCAATTGTAAACATGAATTAGTAACGCTATAATTATAGCGAGAACAGGAGGGGTGAACAATGCGTATTGGTGAGCAGATAAAAAACTATCGAAAAACTGCGGGATTAACACAAGAACAGGTGGCAAATTATCTGGGGGTTTCTACTCCTGCGGTAAATAAATGGGAAAAGGGAAATACATATCCCGATATCTCATTACTTCCGGCATTGGCTCGATTATTGAAGATCGATATGAATGAATTATTTTCGTTTCGGGAAGAACTGACGGAAAAAGAGATCAGAGAATTTGTGAATGAACTTTCGAGAGTTGCATTGGATAGTTTTCCAAAAGCCTTTGAGATGGCAGTCAGAAAAATACAGGAGTATCCTCATTGTGATTCGTTAATATATACGATTGCAACCGTTTTGAACGCAGCTCTGACGTTGTCTGTTCTTGATGATGAAAAAAAGGCGAAGTATAATACGGTGATTATTGAATGGCCGGAACGAACAGCAGATAGTCCGGATGAAAAGGTAAGGACCTGTAGCATTTTTATGCTTGCAACGAAATATGTTCAAATGGAGAAGTATGAAGAAGCAAATACCTTTTTGAATAAAATTCCAGATACAGTAATTGATGCAACGATTATGAAAACGGATGTATTAGCACATCAGAAAGGAACCGATGCCGCTGCGTTATTTTTGGAAGGGAAACTGCTGCAGGCAGTGATCAATATGCAAAGCTATCTGTATAAGCTAATAGAAATGGAAGAAGAAACCGGAAATCATAATAAGGCAGAGGAGATTGCTGAAATTACAGATCACATGATATCACTGTTTGGCCTGTGGAATTACGGTAAAGTAGTACCGCATCTGCTGGTTGCCGGATATCGAAAGGATGTAGAGAAATGTGTTCAGTTGATTAAGAAAGTGCTGAGCGAATCTCAAAAGACCTGGAATATGACAGAATCCCCTTTGTACTACCGGTATGAAGATACTGTACAGGGAAAAGCTTTTTCAGGACTTGGGAGAAATTTCGTTCGGGAATTGTTTTCGGAAATTAAAAATAAGAAGGAGTATGCATTCCTGAGAGGGAATAAGGAACTTGAAGCAATTTTTGAGGAATACCTGAGATAGTCTGCAGCAAAAATATCTGGAAACACTTACGTTGAATTTTACTGCATTTTACGTATAATAGAAGTAGCAGAAATATCGCGCGGTGGGCTGTGTTTATGAGCAAACAGTGAATACGGATTGTAAATGTTCGTTTTATCCGGGAGAGCAGATTGCGGTAAAGATCGATTATGGATACTAGGAATGCAGTTTTGAAATATGAGAGGTGGGGGAATGAAAAAGAAAATATGGGACTTATACGCGCCTGTCTATGAGAAAGCCATGCGGATGGATTACAAATATTATAAGTTCATGTATGACAGAATCCCGACGAAGATCCGAGATAAAGAAGTCTTGGAGATTGTGCAGATAATCTGACTTTTGAAGTTGCGGATGCGACGCAGCTTCCTTATGAAGACCATTCCTTTGACGTGGTATTGATCGCAAATGCGCTGCATATTATACCGGAGCCGGAGAAGGCTCTGGGGGAAATTGACCGTGTATTAAGAGAAGGCGGGCTGTTGATTGCACCGAATTTTGTATCACATAATACAGGTGTGGGTAGTCGGATATGGTCGGGGATTCTGAAGCTGGCCGGAGTGAAATTTGAGCATCAGTGGAGCGGGAAAGAGTACCTTGCCTGGCTGAGAAACAATGGTTGGAATGTTTTATATAAGAAAAGCTGCCCTGCAAGGATTTCACTCATGTATACAGAATGCGAAAGAGAAAGATAAAAATTATACTGAGAACGCAACAAAACCGTGTGAATAACCAATTCGGTTACCACACGGTTTTGTTGATTCAAAATTAATCGATTTTCTTTTTCGGTGCAATCATTTTGTGTCCAGTGTAAATAGCCATACTCATACAAATGAGAGAACTGCAGGCTCAACCCAGTTTTCCGGCTGCAAACACTGCGGTCGGTCCATCTGCGCCGCCAATGATCGAAGCGCTCACAGCATTGCCTTCATCCAGTGAGTCAGAAACTTCGGACTCGATTTCGCTTTCCAGCTCCGGAGCGTACAGCTGGCTCCAGGTCTCGGCATTGGCGGAGCATTCCATGAACAGGGAGATGAGTGCATTCTGATCCATCTCCAGCAGATAGCGGCAGTCGGTCGGTGTGGTGATATCGCCCGGATCGGCGCTGACAAAAAGGGATGCGGTGATGCCGAGAGATTCGAGATCCTCAGTGGTATCGGTGACATAATTGAGTGAGAGATCATCAACATCGAGCTGGAAGCTTTTGCCAGAATCAATATCGGAGAAGGTACCGGAGAAGAGCAGAGCGACCGTCTCATCCGTATCGGAGTCCGTGATGGAAAACTGTGCAGCGAGCTCGTTCGATGCGGAATCGAACTGCATGACATATGGCGTCGCGGAGTAGACGGATTCGCCATCTGCATCGATGCTAAGCGACAGTGCAGCGGATTCTGTGCCGCTTTCCTGCTGCTGGCTGTAGTTGAGGGAAACGGCCATGAGGGCAGAAGGATCTTCGTCATATCCAATGTTCATAAAGAAGTTGTAGCCTTCGTTCAGATTTTCCGGGTTTGCAAATGCGAGTTCATAGGAGCAAGAGACCGTATCAATGTCATCCGGAAGTTCCGAAACCGCTGAGTCTACATGGATGCCAAAGGCTGCTCCGGTATCGTCAGAGTCACCGGAATCGTATCGGTCGTCTGCGTCGTCGTAGTCGTCAGTATCGTGTTGGTCGTCCGTGTCGTCGACATTGAAATCATCCGAGTCATCATAAGCATAGTCGTCATATGCATCATCATACGTATCATCGTATTCATCCGCCAGCGCTTCCAATGCATGGACATCAAGATCCAGCTCGTAGCGGATGCGCTGCAGGAGCTGATTTTCTACTTCAAACTGTATCGGGATCTCGTCCGGGAACACGGTCTGGAACAGGGTGAGCATCTCATCCAGCTGCGCGTTGAGATCTTCTGCATCGTCGTCAGAAAAATCGTCAAGAGCCTGCATCGGCGAGAGAAGCTGCTGGAACAGCTCACGGTAGAAGGAGATGACCTGCTCTGCAGGAAGGGTAGCCGTGTAAATGTCGACACCATCCACGGTTTCTTTTGTGACAACGACGGAGTTCTGCAGATCGGTGAGAGAATTCTGCAGGCTCGATACGAGCGAATCATCCGATGCGGCCGTCTACGGATAGAAGTGGAGGTCCACATCCGGAAGGTCCTCGGTCAGATCGCTGCCGAGCAGTTCTGACAAACCGGAATTCTGGTACTGCTGATTGAAATTTCCGGAGCGCAGTGCAAGGCTGCCGGAATAAAACTGCGGAATCGCGACAGCCAGAAGGTTTTCATCGCCATACAGAGAAAAGTCCAGCAGAGCATCGGCAGCATGTTGGAGTCCGGCTTCGAATAGATATTTTTTCAACTTTGGATCGATCTGGCCGCTGAGCGAAAAGGTAGTATCGCTCCAATCCTCTGGAATGTCCAGAAGTTCCGCCGTTTCCGGCAGAAGCCCACCCGTGAACTGCCACTGCAGACCGTTCTCAGACGCAGCCTGCATAAGCTGTGACAGTCCGAGTGTCTCTTCGAGCAGCGAGGCGGAAGCCTGTTCCTGCTGTGTGGCCAAAATAGCATTCAGCTCATCCAGTGCGCTTGTGTCACTGGAAGCGGCAAACGATGTGGATGGCATCAGCATGGCTGTGGATAAAATGACTGCGAGTGTTCTCTTTTTTGAAAAAACGTGTTTGCGTAAATTCATAAGACCTCCTGTCCGGCGGATATATGGATCCGCGTTATTGTTTGTTCATAACCGGGTAGCGGGTTGCATTGCTGTGGAATCTCACGGGAACATTTTTAGTTTTGCATAACGAAAACAGAATGCCTGTCAGACCCGGCTGAAAACTATGGTGATAGCTTCATTATAAAAACAGCAAAGAAAGGAAGCAAGTAAATTGCAGATGACTGTTTCATTGTGGGCGAAATATTATTACGCCTCAATAAACTGAATAAACCGTTTTACATTTTCCATCGAAAAGAAATACGGATCCGCGTGCTCTTTTCCCTCCTTCAGCTCGAAGAAAAACGGGACGTCAGGGCACTCGCGGTGCATTTTTTCGGCCAGATCCATAGACTGGTGCGGCGTCACGAGCTTGTCCGCGGTGCCATGCTGCAGCCACAGGCGAGGCATACCCGGATGAATCCAGTGTGCCGGGCTGGCGAGGTCGAGTGTCTGTGGGTCATTCAGTCCGTCGGCGAGGAAAATTCCCATGACAGAGTCCGGACGCAGATGGCGGTCTTTTTCCGTCTTTATGTGCAAGTCGATCGTGTCGCAGTCCGTTGGCGGATAGAAGATGACGAGGTTCTTCACGGCGGTATTCAGACCGGTAAGGCCGAGCTTTTCATCCGGAAGCAGAGCCGTCTCCAGTGCGAGATGACCGCCTGCAGATTCGCCCCAGAGTGTCAGGTTATCTGCATCTAAATGAAGCTCCTGCTCGTGGGTATGCAGATAATCGACGGCTTTTTTCAGGTCAATGATCGGACGCGGAAACGTATCGTCCAGAGAGAGCGTGTACTGTGCGACTGCACAGGCATAGCCCATCTGCAGTGGTTTGAGCATGTATTCGACAAATCTGGAGCGGCGGAAACCACTGATCCAGCCACCGCCGAACACGATCAGGAATACCGGGTAGGAATCTTTCTTTTCTTCCGGATAATAGATGTCCATAAGAAGCTCTGGATCGTCGCAATATGGAATATCTGTGATTTTGTTGGTAAAAGCCTCTTCGTTCATATGTCCGAGGTCAAAGGCAAGAAAGTTTTTCAGTTCTTCTGTCATAACGATGTCCGTTCGTTTCATGGTAGGCCCTCCTCTTATTTTTACTTTCCTGAATTTCATTTGCGGTGATCGCGAAGCGACTGCATTCATGACATGTCCGCTTTACTGACTCGTGGAAAGTCGATGAGATCATTGTAGCATATCGTCCGATAAAAAAGAATATAAAAATACAGCCTCATTTTGAAATCGTCAAACCAGATCGTTTTCAAAATGAAACTGTATTTATGTTTCACAAGACTCGAAAAAACGCAGGAAACAAAACGTGTCGCTGTAAATGCAAACTATTACATTGCTCTATGGGCATAATACGAGTATAATATAAAAAAATAATTTGCATATGCAAAGAGATCAATCGCAAAGCTGGTGCTTAAAGCGGATAAAATCACCGGCTTCCTTTTGCTTTTCCTCACTGAGCGTCAGAAATGTCTGAATGGTAGTAGCCTGATAGGAGGTCAGCTGCGGTGGCTCCGGTGATGGTTCCTGAGCACCGTCCCGTACTAATGCGTCCACCGAAAGTTTGTAGAGGTCGGCAAGTGCGATGATAATCTCCAATGGTGGCATGCGCGTACCGTTTTCATAATTGCAGTAGGTCTGGCGCTGAATATTCAGCTTCCGGCTGACATCTTCCTGCGTATAGCCGGCCTCCTTTCGCAGCTTGCGGATCTTATCAATAAAAAAGGTATATCCCATACAGTACCTCCCTGTCAAATAGTGATAGTAGCTGACCACGGATTTGGGGAATGCCCCGTATAATCGCGTGTCCGAATTGATTATAACAAGTTCTGAATGGAATATCCGGAAAAGAAACAAAATGAATACAAAAAACACAGATTGCAACAAAAAGTTGCACATATTTAGAAAGGAGCAACACGATGGGATTACTGGAATTTGCGACAGAGAAGAAAAAGAAAGGACAGAAGCTCCGGGGAGTTTCTGCCCGGATCGTGCGCGTCTGGCTGAAACTGCGTGCAGATCGTCTGGAGAAGCGGCTGAATCGCAGACAGATTCCGGTGCCGGAGGACCATGGGGAGATGTGGCAGCGGATTCAGGAAGAGATCACACAGTAGAAAGACAGAGGTTTGCTGCTTGAGCTCTGCCTGATTTGGCAGAAAAGGAATGTGTGTCGGATGTGCGAAATGGCATCACCGACGATATTCCGGAAGGTCCTTCCATGTCTGACCCTGCGCGATCTCAAGCGAGGAGAGGGTGGAATTGTGGTACGCACTGGAAAATGTGACCTCTTCCCCGAACCACGTCGGAGCGGTAAAGGCATTGGCTGCTTCTTCCGTCGGGAACTCTACCTCGACGATGCGCAGCCCGTCAAAGGTTCCCTCAAACAGATCCAGTTCAGCACGCAGCCCGTCGGCAAGCGGGATCACATACCTTTTTTTAGTAATAATATTGCCGTCTGCTTTTGCAAGCAGATGTGCATAGCTCTTAGCGGTCAGTGGCAGGTTGTATTCTTCGCGTGCCATCAGGCCGCTTCCTTTATAAGTCAGAATATAGTCCTGATCCTGTCTGCGCACCCGTACGACCGGAGCCGTGCACAGATATGCCTGCTCAATGAGATGACAGGAAAACGACTCCAGAGAAAACGGGAGTGTCCCTTCGATCAAATATTTCCGTTCAATTTCCATAATGATATCCAGTCCTCCTGAAAAATAGTATTTTTATAGCAGTAGTTTAGCATGATACAAGGGTCAAAAGGTCTTGCGTTTCATGCTTGCATGAAAAAGCAGGACTTATTGACCCGCAAAACACCGAAAAGTAGCCATTTTTCGTAGAAAAATGAGCGGATTTGAGGTGTTTTAGGATTGCGAGAGCATGAAATGCGAAGCAATCCGTGTATCATAGGGGTCAAAATACCTTTTGCCCCCAACATCTTAGCATGCAGTTATGGGGAAAACAACCTGTTTTTACAGAATGGCTGCTCGGCTGTCTTATTTGAAGTAAAAAGTTTGATAATAAAAATACTTGACAAACAAACTAAACTGCTATATAGTTTGAAAGTCAAATATATTTAAACACAAAATATAAGAAAGACAAATCATCAGGAAAGTAGCGAATATCGGTTTTGACATCAGGAGGGAACGATGGCAGAGATCATAATAGGAACAGGTGCGGCGGTTCCAGCCTATGTGCTGGACAATGACGGCGTGGCAGAGCTGGTGGAGACAGACGATGCCTGGATCCGGGAGCGTACCGGGATTCGGCAGCGGCACATTGCAAAAGAAGAGACGACAGCCTCGCTCGCAGAGGAAGCGGCATGCCGGGCAGTTGTAGATGCCGGGATCGCACCGAACCGCATTGATCTGATCGTGGTGGCGACGGCGACGGCCAATCAGCGGATGCCGTGTGTAGCCTGCGAGGTACAGGAAAAAATCGGTGCGCAGCAGGCAGCCTGTTTTGATCTGAATGCGGCCTGCACCGGCTTTGTGCTGGCTTATCAGACGGCAGCGGCGTATTTAAAGGCAGGGATTTATCGGACGGCGCTTGTGATCGGAAGCGATTGCATGTCGCAGGTCATCGACTGGCAAGACCGAAGTACCTGCATCTTGTTTGGAGACGGGGCAGGGGCGGCGGTGCTGCAGCGACAGCCGGGACTCAGCTATCTTCCGGTTGCCGGGGCAGACGGAAGAAAGGGGGAGGTACTTTCCTGCCAGGCATTGTATGAGGAGCAACCATTTTACAAAAAGAGCGGGGATTCCGGTTTCCTGCGCATGGACGGGCAGGCGGTGTTCAAATTTGCAGTGCGAAAGGTTCCGGAAGCGATTTTGGAAGTCCTGGAATCAAATGGACTGTCGACAGGGGATATCGACTGGTTTGTGATCCATCAGGCAAATCGTCGGATCATCGAGTCGGTCGCACGGCACCTTGGCATATCCATGGAACGCTTTTTGGTCAATTTACAGGAATATGGAAATACCTCGTCCGCAAGCATTCCGATTTTGCTGGATGAGGGGAAGCACAGCGGACGGCTGAAAAAGGGACAGCGCCTTGTGATTGCCGGTTTTGGCGCCGGGCTGACCTGGGGCGCTTCCATTGTACAAATTGCGTAGAGCAATGAACACACAGACAGAAATAGAAAATAAAAGTAGAAAAAGAAAAGGAGATATACATCATGGTAGAAAGAATTATGGAACTGACATCGGAGAATCTGAACATTGACCGGGCACTGATCCAGCCGACGTCCTCATTCAAAGGAGACCTTGGCATTGATTCTCTGGATCTGTTTGAACTTGTCATGGCGTTGGAGGAGGAGTTTGATGTCGAGATCCCGACGGAGGATCTGGAAAAGCTCTCGACCGTACAGGATGTCGCGGACTATGTGGAGGCGCACCGCGCGTAAGGGAAGGAGCACAGAAATGCAGACAGATATCACAAAGTTACTTGGAATACAATATCCGATCATTCAGGGCGGGATGGCCTGGGTGGCGGAGCATCATCTGGCGGCAGCCGTGTCGGAAGCAGGCGGCCTTGGGCTGATCGGAGCGGCAAACGCACCGGCAGAATGGGTGCGGGAGCAGATCCGTGCGGCAAAAAATCTGACGGATCGTCCGTCTGGAGTAAACATCATGCTGATGAGTCCGTATGCCGATGAGGTCGCACAGGTCGTCGCGGAGGAACACGTCAGAGTCGTGACGACCGGCGCGGGCAGCCCGGAAAAATATATGGAGCGCTGGAAGCAGTCTGGTATCCGGGTGATCCCGGTCGTCGCTTCGGTGGCACTGGCAAAGCGGATGGAGCGCTGCGGGGCAGATGCAGTTGTCGCAGAGGGCTGTGAGTCCGGAGGACATGTCGGAGAGAGTACGACGATGGCACTGGTACCGCAGGTCGTGGATGCCGTGCAGATTCCGGTGATCGCAGCCGGAGGGATCGCGGACGGACGCGGAATCGCGGCAGCCTTTATGCTCGGGGCAAAAGCTGTGCAAATGGGGACACGCTTTATTGCGACTGAGGAAGCGAAGGTGCACGAAAATTATAAAAATCAGGTGTTGCGGGCAAAAGACATCGATACCCGCGTGACCGGGCGGTCGACCGGACATCCGGTGCGTGCACTGCGCAATGAGATGACGAAACGTTACTTGGAACTGGAACAGGAAGGGGCGCCGTTTGAAGAGCTGGAGCAGCTCACTTTAGGCGGACTGCGCAGAGCGGTCATGGAAGGTGATGTGCGGATGGGAAGTATGATGGCCGGACAGTGCGCCGGACTGGTCAAAGAGATTCTTCCGTGCCGTGTGCTGGTACCGCAGCTGATGCAGGAAGCAAAAGCATGTATGAAAGGAATCCAGATCGATGAATAAACTGGCATTTCTTTATCCGGGACAGGGAGTACAGACACCTGGCATGGGCGCAGATTTTTACCGGAACAGTGCGCTGGCGCGTGCGGTATTCGATGAGGCATCCGCTGTGCTTGGGATGGATATGACTTCTCTTTGTTTTGAAAACAATGACCGTCTGGATCAGACGGAATATACCCAGGCAGCGCTTGTGACTCTGTATCTGGCACAGACCCGTGTGCTGACAGCGGCTGGGATCCGGCCGGATATCACAGCCGGGCTGAGTCTTGGTGAATATGCAGCGCTTGCGGTAAGTCATGCCATACGGGAAGTGGATGCGATCCGCCTTGTGCGCAGGCGTGGCATTTTAATGCAGAATGCAGTGCCGGATGGCAGTGGCGCGATGTGTGCGGTGCTTGGTATGAAGGAAGCAGCGGTCGAGGAAGTGCTTGCGGATCGGGAAGGTGTGTTTATTGCAAATTATAATTGTCCAGGACAGCTGGTGATCACCGGGACGCGGCCGGCAGTCGAGGAGGCAGCGGAGGCATTGCGTGGTGCCGGTGCACGGCGAACCGTCATGCTCAACGTGAGCGGTCCGTTTCATTCCCCACTTCTTGTAAATGCAGCGAGAGAACTGGAGCGGGAGCTTTTTCAGACTCCGATTTCCGATCCGGATATTCCGTATATCACAAATGTGACCGCAGAAGTAGTGACGACAAAAGAGCCGGTCCGGACACTTTTAGCACAGCAGATCTGTGCGCCGGTGCGGTGGATGCAGAGTATGCAGCGGATGATTGCGGACGGTGTGGATACCTTTGTGGAAATCGGTGCTGGGAAAACGCTGGCAGGATTTTTGCGCAAGCTGGATCGGAATGTGACGGTCTATCCGGTGACGACGTGGGAGGAAGCACAGGATGTGATGGCGAAGCTCGGCGCTGAAAATGAAAAATTGTGGCGCAGTGCCTGAATTTTATTAAGAAGCGAATTTGCGAAAGGAACAGGAGCAGTATGTCAGAAAAAATAGCAGTGGTGACGGGAGCCTCCCGTGGGATTGGCCGTGCCATCGCATGCCGCCTGGCGCGCGAGGGGATCCGGGTCATCATTAATTATCATGGTTCAAAAGAACAGGCAGAACAGGTGCAGAGTCAGATCCGGGAAGCAGGCGGACAGGCAGAAATTTATCAGTGTAATGTGGCAGATGTTGCATCCTGTGAGGCATTTGTTTCCGATGTTTTAAAGAACTGGGGACGCATCGATATTCTGGTCAATAATGCGGGAATCACGCGCGACGGACTGCTGATGCGCATGTGTGAGGAAGCGTTTGATCAGGTGCTGGATACGAATCTGAAGGGTACGTTTCATATGATACGGTTCGCATCAAGGCAGATGTTGAAGCAGCGATACGGGCGGATCGTCAATATGGCGTCTGTCGTCGGAATCGCTGGAAATGCAGGGCAGGCGAACTATGCGGCATCAAAAGCCGGCGTGATCGGGCTGACGAAGGCGGCAGCGAAGGAGCTGGCATCGAGAAACATTACGGTAAATGCGGTAGCCCCTGGTTTTATAGAGACGGATATGACGGCAGTCCTTTCCGAAAAGGCACGCGATGTGGCAGCTGCTCAGATTCCGATGGGACATTTCGGGACGGCTGACCAGGTAGCGGAGGCAGTCGCATTTCTGGCTTCTGATGCGGCATCTTATATCACCGGTCAGGTGCTGCAGGTCGATGGCGGCATGGTGATGTGACAGCGGGAGGAAACAGATGAAAAGACGAGTAGTGATCACAGGACTTGGCGCCGTGACGCCGATTGGAAATACGGTAGAAACATTCTGGGATAACATCAAAAGGGAACAGATCGGGATTAGCGAGATTACACGTTTTGACACGTCGGACTATAAGGTGAAGCTGGCTGCCGAGGTGAAGGATTTTAAGGCGACCGACTATATGGATGCAAAGGCAGCACGCAGGATGGAGCTGTTTTCCCAGTATGCCGTTGCAGCTGCCCGGCAGGCGTATGAGGACTCCGGGCTGGACATTTGTAAGGAAGACCCTTATGAGGCGGGTGTTATCATCGGTTCCGGTGTCGGCTCCCTGCCAGCCATGGAGCGGGAATATGGACGGCTGCTGGCAAAAGGACCGACCCGCGTAAGCCCGATGTTTGTCCCGATGATGATTTCGAATATGGCAGCCGGAAATGTATCGATCCAGCTTGGATTCAAGGGAAAATGTACGAATGTTGTGACGGCGTGCGCGTCCGGGACGCACTGCATCGGTGATGCACTGCGGGCGATTCAGTATGGCGATGCTACGATGATGCTGGCGGGTGGCACGGAGAGCTGCATCTGTGAGAGCGGAGTAGCCGGATTTATGAATCTGACGGCGCTTTCGACGGAGACGGATCCGACACGGGCTTCGATTCCGTTTGATCAGGAGCGCAGTGGGTTTGTGCTGGGCGAGGGAGCCGGAGTCGTCATGCTGGAGGAGCTGATGCATGCAAAGAACCGCGGTGCAAAGATTTATGCGGAGCTCTGCGGATATGGGGCTACCGGAGATGCATACCATATCACTTCTCCGGCGGAGGATGGAGCCGGAGCGGCACGTGCGATGCAGCTCGCAATGCGGGAGGCGGGCGTGCAGCCATCCGAGGTGAATTATATCAATGCCCATGGAACCGGAACGCATCACAACGATCTGTTTGAGACACGGGCAATTCACCGGGCGTTCGGGGATGCAGCCCGTCAGGTGCACATCAATTCGACGAAATCGATGACCGGGCATCTGCTCGGAGGGGCAGGTGGCGTGGAGCTGGTGGCGACGGTGCTCGCGATCCGGGATGGCTGGATCCATCCGACGGTCGGGACGAAACAACCAGATCTGGAATGTGATCTCGACTATACGATCGGCACGCCAGTGCAGATGGAAATTGACTGTGCGCTGACGAATTCGCTCGGTTTTGGCGGACACAATGCTTCTCTGTTGTTGAAGCGCTATCAAGCATGAGAAAGAATATCCATGATGGAGGAGAACGGAATATGGATACAGAAAATCTGATCAGACTGATTCAGGCGGTATCGGATTCTGCCTTGACGGGATTTCGATATGAAGAGAGTGGTGTACGCATCCATCTTACGAAAAAGCAGGATCGGGTGGCGGGCAATCCAGTGGATTATCCGGCGCCGGTAGAGCTTTCAAAGCGATCGGACCCGGAAGAAATCCAACCGGTGAAAATACAGCCAGAAAAGGATGCACAGGGCATGCTGGTCGCATCACCGCTCGTTGGTGTCTTTTACGCCGCCCCGTCTGAGGAGGCAGCGCCGTTCGTACAGGTCGGCGACCGCGTAAAAAAGGGACAGACGCTTGGCATTGTCGAGGCGATGAAACTGATGAATCATATTGAGAGTGAATACGACGGAACTGTGACGGAAATTCTGGTAAAGAACGGCCAGAACGTGGAGTATAACCAGCCGCTGTTCCGGATCGGATAAAGAGGAATTATGAGACATTTAAATATCAGAGAAATACAGGAAATTCTGCCACACCGCCATCCGTTTTTACTGCTCGACTATATTGAGGACTATGAGCCGGGAAAGTATGCCATCGGATATAAATGTGTATCGTACCGGGAAGAATTTTTTGCCGGACATTTTCCGGGAGAGCCGGTCATGCCTGGAGTGCTGACGGTCGAAGCACTGGCACAGGCCGGGGCGGTGGCAATCCTCAGTATGGAAGAACATAAAGGAAAGACGGTATATTTTGGTGGTATTCGGGACTGTCGGTTCCGGGGAAAGGTCGTACCGGGCGATAAGCTGCGTCTGGAAACGAAAATCATCCGACAGAAAGGGCCGGTCGGCATCGGGGCTGCTACGGCTTCCGTCGACGGAAAGGTCGTGGCCACGGCAGAACTGACATTTATGGTAGGGTAGGAGAGCGATATGATCAGAAAACTATTGATTGCGAACCGGGGAGAGATCGCAGTGCGGATCATCCGGGCATGCCGGGAGATGGGGATTGCTTCGGTGGCGGTGTACTCGGAGGCGGACCGGGATGCGCTGCATACGAAGCTGGCGGATGAGGCGATCTGTATCGGACCTGCAGCGGCAAAGGACAGCTATCTGTGTATGGAGCAGCTGATCAGCGCGACGATTACCTCAGGGGCAGATGCGATCCACCCGGGCTTTGGATTTCTCTCGGAGAACAGTCGGTTCGCAGGTCTGTGTCAGCAGTGCGGGATCACATTTGTCGGGCCGGATGCGGATGTCATCGCGCGTCTTGGTAACAAACAGGAGGCAAAAAATACGATGAGTCGTGCCGGTGTTCCGGTCATTCCGGGCAGCCAGTCTCCGATTTTAAGTGCCAAGGAGGGCAGGCTTGCGGCGGAACAGATCGGCTATCCCGTTATGATCAAGGCTGCGCTTGGCGGAGGCGGAAAAGGCATGCGCACCGCATGGTCGCCGGAAGAATTTGACCAGTGCTTTGTCATGGCGCAGAAGGAGAGCCGGATGGCATTCGGGGATGATACGATGTACATCGAACATTTTGTCCAGCATCCGAGACACATCGAGGTACAGATCCTGGCAGACGCTTACGGGCATGTCGTGCATCTGGGAGAACGCGACTGCTCGATTCAGAGAAATCATCAGAAACTGATCGAAGAATCTCCATGTGACAGCATTGCTCCTGCACTTCGCAAAAAAATGGGAGAGGCCGCCGTACGCGCGGCAAAGGCAGCCGGATATGTGAATGCAGGGACGATCGAATTTCTGCTGGATGGAGACGGCCGCTTTTATTTTATGGAGATGAATACCCGGATTCAGGTGGAGCATCCGGTGACGGAATGGGTGACCGGTATCGATCTGATCAAAGAGCAGATCCGGATCGCATCCGGAGAGCCGCTTGGGTTTACCCAGAAGGAAGTAACCCTGCGCGGGCATGCGATCGAGTGCCGGATCAATGCGGAGTGTCCAAAACAGAACTTCCGTCCGTCTCCGGGAACGATTACCGATGTCTATTTTCCAGGTGGGAATGGGGTGCGGGTCGATTCGGCGATCTACAGCGGCTATACCGTCCCGCAATGGTATGATTCCATGCTGACAAAACTGATTGTATGGGGGAAAGATCGAGAAGAAGCGATCCGACGGATGCGCAGTGCACTTGGGGAAGTCATCATTGAAGGGATCGAGACAAATGTGGACTATCAGTATGGAATTTTTCAGAACCCGGATTACTGCAGCGGGAAGTTTGATGTGGGATTTATAACCGAGTTAAATAATTCCCTTGCCTCAGTTGAGAGGAACAGTAAGCGGCAGAGGAACGAAGACACATGAAATTAGATAATATGTTTAAAAAGATGAAGCCGGCTGCATCAGCCAGAGGCAGTATAGCGTCCGGGAAACCGGAAGTGCCGGAGGGCCTGTTGAAGAGATGCAATAAATGCCGTGGGGTAATCATTGCCGAAGAGGTGGAGGAGCAATACTATATCTGCCCAAAATGCGGCGGATATTTCCATGTTCCATCAAATCGAAGAATATCAATGATTGCAGATCCGGGTACATTTGCAGAGTGGGATGAGGAGATGCCGGTCAGCAATCCACTGCAGTTTCGTGGATATCCGGAAAAGCTCGCACAGCTGCGTGAGAAGACAGGACTGAAGGAAGCAGTCGTGACAGGAGAATGTCAAATCGATGGAAATAGAATTGCGATTGCGGTATGTGATGGACGCTTCCTGATGGCAAGTATGGGAGAAACCGTTGGGGAGAAACTGACACGCGGTATCGAGCGTGCGACGAAGGCACAGATTCCGATTGTGATCTTTGCCTGCTCCGGTGGAGCCATAATGCCGGAGGGCATCGTCTCTTTGATGCAGATGGCGAAGGTGTCAGCCGCTCTGCGGCGGCACAGCGACGCTGGTCTTTTGTATATCAGCGTGTTGACTGATCCGACGATGGGAGGCGTGACGGCCAGCTTTGCAATGCAAGGTGATGTGATCCTTGCAGAGCCGGGCGCACTGATCGGCTTTGCCGGACCGCGTGTCATCGAGCAGACGATCCGGCAGAAGCTGCCGAAGGGCTTTCAGAGCGCAGAATTTTTGCTGAAGCACGGGTTTCTGGATGCGATCGTGGAACGGCAGGAGATGAAGCGGGAGCTGGGGAAGCTGCTGAAGATGCATGGTGAGAATAAGGGAGTCGGCGCATTGTGGCATGGCACAGATCCTTCCGGGGATGGAGTGGCGGTAAAACCAGAAGAACAAACGGAAACCGCAGATGCATGGCAGCGGGTACAGCGCTCCCGGAGCGCAGACCGCCCGGTCGGGATGGATTATATCAAAGCGCTGTTTACAGATTTTATCGAGCTGCACGGCGACCGGCAGTTTGGAGACGATGCGGCAATCCGCGGAGGCATCGCATATTTTCACGGGCAGCCGGTAACGGTGATCGCGCAGCAAAAAGGCAGCACGACGAAAGAAAACATCGTCTGCAATTTCGGAATGCCAAAGCCGGAGGGATATCGGAAAGCACTGCGGCTGATGCAGCAGGCGGAGAAATTCCATCGACCGGTCATCTGCTTTGTCGACACGCCGGGTGCGTTCTGTGGCATGGAGGCGGAGGAACGCGGGCAGGGAGAGGCGATCGCACGCAATTTATTTGTCCTTTCCGGATTGCGTACTCCGGTACTGACGGTCATCACGGGGGAAGGTGGAAGCGGCGGCGCGCTGGCTCTGGCAGTGGCAGATGAGGTATGGATGCTGGAAAATTCCGTGTATTCCATCCTCTCTCCGGAGGGATTTGCGAGCATTCTCTGGAAGGATGTGTCCCGGGCGAAAGAAGCGGCAAATGTGATGCGGATGACTGCGCAGGATCTGAAAAAGCAGGGGATCATCGAGCGGGTATTTCCGGAAGGAGCACATTACTCACGTCAGCAGATGAAGCCGGTGACCGATCTCCTTGACACAGCAATGCAGCAATTTTTACAGGAGCAGAGCCGTCAGACAGACGAGATACGGCTGGAACGCCGCTATGCGCGCTTTCGGAAATTCTGAACTGTCACTTGATTTTACGCAGGCGGAAGGGGTATAATAAACGCTGCAGCATGACGTGTATGCCGGAGGGATTCGGGCGTACATGAAAGAGAGGCGAAAGGGCAGGAGCACATGGAGTATATGGACGGCGCATATAAAAAGATTAATTACATTCTCGTCAGCCTGATTAATGAAATCTGGGAGCTGGAGGCAAAGGCAATTATTACAGAGGAGTTCGCAGATCTGACGAATAATGATATGCACGTCATAGAAGCGGTGGGGCTTGGAGATGGCAACAACATGTCCTGTGTAGCACGCCGTCTGAACATCACGATGGGCTCTCTGACGACTTCGATGAACCATCTGGTGAAAAAGCAGTACGTGGAGCGGCGCAGAAGCGAAAAAGACCGCCGTGTGGTACTGGTGAAGCTGACCGAGAAGGGGATCGCCGCCTATCGCCATCACGAGGATTATCACCGCAGGATGACACAGGCTGTACTGGAGCGTCTCGATGAGAAGGAGCTTCCGGTGCTGGTGAAGACGCTGGATGCCCTGAGCGATTTCTTTAAGGAGTACAGCAATTCAGAGACTGCTGCGAAAAAATCGGTATAAGTTCAGAGGAGATACAGGTGACAGAGAAGAACAGAACAGAAAAAAGCCGTTCGGATGAGGCAAAACTGCAGGAAAAGCGGGAGCTGGCCAGAGAAATCATCGAACGACTGGAAAAAGAATATCCGGATGCCGGGTGTACTCTGGATTATGATGATGCATGGAAGCTGCTTGTGAGTGTGCGGCTTGCGGCGCAGTGTACGGATGCGCGTGTCAATGTAGTCGTAGAAAAGCTTTATGAGAAATTTCCGGATGTGGAAGCCCTCGCGGCGGCTACCCCGGAGGAGATTGAAGAGCTGGTGCGCCCGTGCGGACTCGGGAAAAGCAAAGCGCGGGATATCAGTGGTTGTATGCGGATGCTCCGCGATGAATACGGCGGAAAAGTGCCGGATGATTTTGATGCACTGTTAAAGCTTCCGGGTGTCGGACGCAAGAGTGCGAATCTGATCATGGGAGACGTGTTCGGAAAGCCTGCGATCGTGACAGATACGCATTGCATCCGTCTGACGAACCGGATGGGACTCGTCGACGGTACAAAGGATCCGAAAAAGGTCGAGATGCAGCTCTGGAAAATCATTCCGCCGGAAAAAGGCAGTGATTTCTGCCATCGGCTCGTCTATCACGGTCGGGAAGTCTGTACGGCCCGGACGCAGCCACATTGCGATCGGTGCTGTCTGGCAGATATTTGTAAGAAGATTCTTTAACCGAATCAAGCGAATATCCACTTTGTCGCGAATCAGGCAAATAATCATAGAATTGAAATCGATAGAAAAGCGTGCGAAAAGAGGAATTGTCATCTTTTGCACGCTTTTTCGATAGGGCACGTCATTCTTTGACTTGCATAACAGTTTTGCTTTTTGGAATGCATTTCTGGATTCAGCGTGTATTGGGATTGTGTTCCTGTTGCTGGCTCATCGGCAGCGTAATCCCGACGCGGAAAATGTGCTCCATCGGGTAGACGGTTACGCTTCCGCCATGGCGCTCGGCGATCTCGCGGATCGAGGAGATGCCGATGCCAGAGCGTTTTCCATTGCGCTTACGCGAGAGAAAATGCCCTTTATCTGAGATGACAATTCCGTCGTAAGAGTTTTCCACACAGAGAAAGAAAAGCATTCCGGTTTCTCTTGTGAAGAGGCGGATGGTGCAGGGGGAATCTTCCGTGGAAGGAGGCATCCGGCGGCAGGCATCGAGTGCATTCTCCAGCAGGTTGCCGAGCATGGTGCACAGCTCGATATCTGTAAGTGGAAGCGAGGCGGGAAGCAACAGCTGGAAGTGCGCCTGAATCTGCGCTTCCTTAGCAGCATTTGCATAATACTGCAGCAGGGCATCGACTGCCACATTGCTGCAGAAGGAACCCTGTGTGCGCAGTCGAACCGGAGAGGTCTCGATGTGGGAGAGATAGCCGGTCAGTTCAGCAAGGAGCGCGTCGCTCTCATCAGAGTGCGGTAGTTCCTGGAGCTGAGTGGCCATTGCGGTCAGGGTGTGAATGTGCTGCCGGAAATCATGTGTCAGCTTACGGCGGCTCTCATTTTGTTCGGCGATCTGCTTTGCATAGGCGGTCTGCATCGCAAGCTGCCTCGTCATCTGGTGGTGCTCCTCGGCGAAGGCCAGACTGTAGGAGTAGGCGGTGATGATGTCGCGCCAGATCGTGTAGCCGGTCGCAAGCACGAGCACAAAGCTGCCCCATTCGGTAAACCATCCCCCAAGGATCGGCTCATAGGAGGGGAGCAGACGATCCCATACGAAGGTCGCGCCATAGATGACATTTGCCAGCAGCAGTGCGCGGGAACGCACCGTCCCTGCCCGGAAGGCAAGGAAGGAAGTGAGCAGCAGGTAAGCAGCCACAGCAGCTTTATAACCAATGACAAGCATGGAAAATATATCCCGTTCCCAGTTTGTGATTCTGGAAGCTGCGGAGATGATACCGTAGAGCAGTGCGAGCAGACAAAACGCGAGTGCAGCTACAGAGGAAATGCGCGAAGCGAGTAAATCTGTTTTACACAAATAGTTCTGCAGCAGGATGGTCAGAAAGATCAGCAGGTAGCCGGAAAACAGTTCCAGTGTGTACAGAGGAAAGACCGGAAGCTCGAACAGTACGTGGATAAATCCATACGACGTAAAAATGCACATGGAAAGACAGAGCAGGCAGAAGAGCAGCGCATGTCTTTGCTTCATCCGGATCGCGGCATAGAAAGAGAAGAGCATCAGCATCAGCCCGACGGTGTCACAGAAGAGAATGATGGTGAGGCGCATGGCGCGTGTCTGGTTGATCAGAAGCGGCTTTCCAAGAGCGGGCGCATAGACGATTCCACTGTAATAATGGGAGTAATCACTGACCTGAAACAGCAGGTCAGCCCGCCCGGATGCCTCAAAAGTGGCCATCCGCGTCTGCGTGCGCGCTTCATACGCATCCGGGTCCGGGTTGCCGACGGAGAGCACCGGCTTTCCGTTGATGAACAGGCGGTAGGCAGAAAAGATTTCCGGAAGTTCCAGCCCGTAGACGGCAGTCTGTTCCGGCAGGATGAGATGAAGCACATAGGTGCCACAGCCATACGGGGTATCCGGATCGCCGGGGGTATCGAAGCGGGTATGATCTCCGATGTTTGTGTAGACCATATAGCGGTTCGGGCTTCCGTTGGCAAAATCGTCCGGTGTCAGAAGTACATCCGGATAAAAGGCCCAGCCGTCGATCAGATAGAGCAGTTCATCCAGATCCTGTTCGGAGACGACCATCAGTCCGTTGGCCGGCTGAACCGTCTGGCGGGTATATTTATTATTGAAGAAATAGAGTGCCAGACAGAAGAAAGAGGTGAGCAGGGCTGCAAGAAAAAAGGGAAGCAGCCTGCGGATGGATATTTTCAAGGGAAACCTCCTTTGTGGGCATCCCTTTGGCCCTAAAGACAAAGGAACCAGAAGGGATGTCGGGATACCTGCTGTAAAAAGGAACTACGGAAGGTATCGATGAATGTTACAAGTGTGGATACGGTTCCATTATCCGGGACAATCAGAAATGTTCCGGTCTGATCGGTCACGAAGGATGCAATATGAGAATCCGGGTCGCAGCTGCCATAGGAGACGATGTGCCGCTGTTCATCCAGCAGGAGCAGGCCATACTCGTCGTTCCCGGCCCACGGAAGCATGATCTGTACGCTGGGAAGTGCCGGGATGGCAGTCTCATTTTTTTCAAAGAAAAAGGAGAACGTATCATCCGACGGCTGCAGAATCGTGATGCGGAAGAAATCTTCACAGGCGATCGAAAGCGCATCCAGAGCCGTTTTTGGAATCGTGATGCTGATGCCATGCTTGGAGAACTGGGCACAGCCGGATGTCTCAAGCGTCAGCAACAGGCGCGTCCCCGAGATCCGGTCATAGTCGGAGGTAAAATGTTCCGTTAAGGACTGACCGGAGCTGACAGAACCAGATTTCTGTGAGGATTTCCGGTCCGAAGTGTCAGCTTTGCCGGTAGAATCAGAAGTCCCGATCCCGGAATCCGGTTCTGATGTCGCTGTCTCCGTCTGGTTTGATTCTGTCGGGAAGGTTTCCGACTGCTCCGGTTCGGTCTCCGGCAGCTCCGGGGCAGGCTGTACGCGGTCATCGTCTTTCCCCGTGCCGGAATCGCCGCCGTCCCGGTCACCGCCGGAGTACTGAAAATGCTCCATTGTTTTATCGAACAGAAATGTCAGGATTCCGGTCTTTCCACCTTCATAGGTGACCTGAAGCTCATACGTTTCCTGCAAGGTGAATAGGTTATCAGACAGGTAAATGGCATTTGATAAAATCTGGCAGTCGCCGGAATCGGTGATATCCATCCAGCCATCCCCCTGGCGGCGCAGCCAGATGTGTACCTGTGACGGATCGCCGGGCAGGCTGGTGATCGGGATATAGAGCTTGCCTCGCGCCGGAAAAATGCAGTTGATATCCGGTTTTAGGGGGTCCTGCACGGAGATCGGCACGCGCAGTACCGGGATGGCGAGCGTCTCGGCAAAAACGGTATGTGCCGGGGCAGTCAGAGTACCGGACAGCCAGTAAAGACCGGGTGTTGTGAGACTGACGGAATCGGTATTCCAGTGGATATCTGCCTGATATAACGTATCGGAGGAGTCATAGCAGTTCCAGAACTGCGGCAGGTTCATGCTTATAAAATCAGACAGATCACTGCCGGTCGCGATGGCGTAGCCTTCCCCTTCGGTGGTCCACGCATCGACGTCTGTCAGGACAATCGGACTGTTCGGAACCACGACGTGTACCGGAAGCCGCAGCTGGCGAAGTACCCCATCTGCGCATGTATAGTCATCCGGGAAGACGATCGTTCCGATTTCTTCGTATTCCCCTGCGACTGAGACATCGATCTGTGGCAGATCCAGCCGTCCCACATTCCAGTCGACGGAGAGCCGGATGGTCGTCTCTGCTCCATCAGCCGTGCGCACGCGGGCGGTGACAGACTGCAGCTGTAGGATGCGCATCAGCAGTGCGTCATTGTTTTCACTCGTGTTCTGTACGATGACGACCGGATCAAGTGCAGAGAGCGTATCAGAATCCAGAATTTCGAGGATTGTGCCGGAAGTTACAGGCACCGTGCTGTCCTCTGATTCGGATGAAACAGTGGACCGTTCGGTTGGTGCCTGTGATAGTTCGGTCTCTTCTGTGTTGTCTTGTATTTCCGATGTTTCGCCTGCTTCAATTGTACTTTCTGTTTTCGGCGTTTCCAATGAGTCGGTTTCATTTCTGATTTCCATTGATTTATTGGATTCCATTTCGGACGCTGTTTCAGCTGTTATACTCGATTCTGCTTCGGATTTTATTTCCTCCGCCAGCACCCCGGCATCAACACTTCCGCCTAACATGGATGCCGCGAGCATCACACTCATCAGTGTTCCAAGCCGGCGTTTCCGCCGGTTCTTTCTGTCTTTTCTCATCTGTTTTCACTCATACTTTCAAAAATATATTTCCGGTAAGCCTGTACGATCGAGCGTTTTTTTCGCAGATTGATCTGTACAGAATCGCCGTTTTTCATCAGAAACGTGCTGTCCGGCTGATCCACGATCATATCCATATTGACGAGGACACCCTGAATACAGAGCAGAAAACGCGGATCGGATAAAAGTGGCTCGGTCACGCGTGAAAAGGTGCCGGTGACCGGGAGCGTGTGCTTTAATGTGTGGATGTGGACGATCCGTTTCTGAAGATTGATATATACGATATTGGACGTATCGAGGTGGATCGGTGTGCCGGAAGAGACGACATCCAGATAGATTGGTTGCGGGGGCGAAGTCAGACGGCAGAAACGCATGGCCTGTGTAAAGTCCGGGTCAGAGACCGGCTTGATCAGGTAGTGTACGGCATTTACCGAATAACCTTCCCGCAGATATTCTTCTGACTGTGTCAGAAAGATCAGGCGGCAGTCAAAATCCTGCTCCCGGATGGCACGCGCGACCTCCATTCCGGTCAGCCCACCCATATAAATATCCAGAAACACGATGGAAAACCGGCCAGAGGAAAAGGCTTCCAGAAACGCCTCTCCGCTGTCAAATTCATATAAAGTAAATGGAATGCGTGCCTGCTGCATATAGATCTGTAGCTTTTTGGCCAGCTGCAGACGGTCAGAAGCAAGGTCATCTACAATGGCAATATTCATATAAAAGTCCTTTCTTGTTCAAGGCAAAGTCTGCTTTTATTTATCATTTCATTATACCACGATCAGGGGGATGAAAAAAGTCTGAAATCACCGTCAAAAATCTGCGGATTGCGCAAAAAAACTGCGCATTGCGCAAGGCCGGTTGAAAAGTAACAGAGATTCTGATAAATAAATAGACATAGCTTTTCTGAGTAACGTCTGTGACCCGAGAGGGGACAGACAAGATAAAATTCCTGTATAATAGGAAGAAAGGTGGATCAACCATATGAAAAAAAGATTATTTGTACTGATGCTGGCAGGACTGATGACATTCGGAAGCACTGCATGTGTATTTGCAGCAGAGGCTGAGACGGAAGCGACGACAGAAGCTTCCTCTGAGGAGATTCCGGAGATCACGATGGATATGATGAATGCAGACCTCTATGAAGGAACCTGGGTATCTTTTGCAGGCGGCTTCGATCTGTATATTCCGTCCGACTGGGATGTCCTTGAGATTTCGGATGAAGATAAGGAGAGCGGCGTGATGTTTCAGGCGAAGGATCCGTCCGATTCCGGTCTGAACATGATCGTGACGGCGACCGACATTGGAACCGATTATGATCTGCCGAAGCTCAAGGCTGAGCTGGAAGATGCAGGCAATACCGACGTCGAGATCGGCATTGTGAACAGCATTCCGACCGTCAGCTTTACGACAGAGTCTACGTATGGCATCGCATTTTTGGATGACGCGGGCATCATGTACAACGTTCAGATGGGACCGAAGGATATCGAAAACGCAGAGGCTTATGTCAGCAACCTCGTTTGCTCCCTGAGCCTGACGGAGACAGCTGAAGGCGAGACTGAGGCAGTGACCGAGTAAGATAACCCGGGAAAAGAAAGCGACTGTACAGTGGAGCAGTGAAACAGCCATCCAAAGATGAGTCGCGTATGAAAATCAAAAGTCAGAGAAATCAACAGGGTGTCCCGTCTTTATGACACAATGCGGCCTGTGTCACAAGCGGTTCGGTCTGTATTGATCTGAAATAGAAATGGCAGTTATTGAGAAAAATACTCAGTAAATGCCATTTCTTTTTTTGTGCAATTGCAGTATGATAACATTGGTTAGCAAATTCTAACGAAAGGGAAGGGATGTGAGGAAAACATGTTTCTTGAAATCAAAAATCTGAAAAAAAGCTTCGGAACGCAGGCAAACCGGACGGAGGTATTAAAGGGCATTGATTTTTCCGTGGAAAAGGGAGAGATCTGTGTGCTGCTTGGGCCATCCGGTTCCGGAAAGTCTACGCTTTTGAATATCATTGGCGGGATCGACGATGCGGATGAAGGATATATTTCGATCAACGGGGAGCGCACCGCGGATATGAATGAGAAGTCACTGACCCGTTACCGCAGACGGCATCTGGGCTATGTATTCCAGATGTACAACCTGATTCCGAACCTGAATGTGAAGGAAAATATAGAGGTGGGTGCTTATTTGAGTGACAGGGCGCTTGATATCGACGAGCTGATGAAGACACTTGGACTGTACGAGCATCGCAACAAGCTGCCGAACCAGTTCTCCGGTGGACAGCAGCAGCGGACGGCGATCGGACGTGCGATCATCAAAAATCCAGATATCCTGCTCTGTGACGAGCCGACCGGCGCACTCGATTATCAGACATCAAAGGAGATCCTGCGGCTGATCGAGGAAGTCAATCACCGCTATGGCAATACGGTCATCATGGTCACACACAATGATGCGATCAAAAATATGGCCGACCGGGTCGTGAAGCTGCGTGATGGGCAGATCCGGAAAAATTATGTAAATGAAGAAAAGATTGCAGCCTGCGATCTGGACTGGTAAGGAGGCGGCAATGAAGAATCCATTGATGAAGCGGCTTCCACGGGAACTGATCGGGGATATCGGAAAATATCTCGTAATTTTTCTGTTTATGACGGCTACGATCGGATTCGTATCCGGATTTCTCGTGGCGGATGACAGTATGCTGGCCGCATATGACGAAAGCTTTGAGAAGTACAACATAGAGGATGGCAATTTTACGCTGTCCCAGAAAGCGAGTGATGTACAGCTGCAGCATCTCACCGATGCAGGGGTGCAGATTTATGAAAACTTTTTCGTAGAAGAGCCGCGCAGGAAGCTGGGGGATGTGGCACAGGCAGAGACGGACGATGCGACAGAGAGCCTCGGCAAGCTGCGCATTTATGGGCCACGGAACGAAATCGATCTCGTATGCCTGATGAAAGGCGACCTGCCGGAGGCGAAGGACGAGATCGCGATCGACCGGATGTATGCGGATAACAATCAGCTGTCGATCGGAGATGAGATCCGGCTGGGCAACCGGACCTTGTCGATCTGTGGACTGGTGGCATTTTCGGACTACAGCTGTCTGTTCGAGGACAACAGCGATATGATGTTCGATGCGGTAAAATTTGGCGTCGGGCTGATGACCCAGGAGGGGTTCGATGCATTTGGAACGGCGCATCTGAAGTATCGCTATTCGTTTACCTATGATGAGAAGCCGGCCAATGAGCAGGCAGAGAAGAAGCGGTCGGATGATTTTGTGGACGTGCTGGCCAAACGGATGGGTATGACCCTGACGGATTACATTCCGCGTTATGGCAATCAGGCGATCAATTTTACCGGAGATGATATGGGTGGTGACCGTTCGATGGTGCTTGTGCTGCTCTATATCCTGATCGCGATCATGGCATTTGTCTTTGCGGTGACGACCAACAATACGATCGCAAAGGAAGCGTGCGTCATCGGCACATTACGTGCGTCCGGCTATACGAGAAGGGAGCTGTTGTCACATTACTTGGCGCTGCCGGTCATCGTGACACTGATTGCGGCGGTGATCGGAAATATACTTGGCTACACCTTTTTCAAAAACATCTGTGCAGGGATGTATTATGGAAGCTACAGTCTGCCGACGTATGTGACACGCTGGAATGCCAATGCGTTTCTGCTCACGACGGTGGTACCGATTTTGCTGATGCTGCTGGTCAATGTCTGGCTGATCGCAAAACGTCTGCGCTTGTCCCCGCTCAAATTCCTGCGCAGGGACTTAAGCGGCAAACGGGCCAGACGAGCGGTGCGGCTTCCGAATTTCCGGTTTTTCAACCGGTTCCGGCTGCGCATCATTTTGCAGAATCGCTCCAGCTATCTGACCTTGTTTATCGGGATTACATTTGCAAATGTCCTGCTGCTGTTCGGTATGATGATGTTACCGTTGCTGAATCATTATCAGGATGATGTGCTGGAACATATGCTCGGAACGTATCAGTATATCTTAAGCCCGCCGGATGAGATCGACGAAGAGGAGGAAGATACCCTGATGGGCGTG
>JAQXGF010000067.1 GCA_029006155.1 Lachnospiraceae bacterium | reverse complement strand
TCTTTTTTGTCTCCCTTCGTACCAATATTTTTTATTTTTCCTCACAACCAAAGGATTTCCTATTCATTTTCATGCACTATGTATTTAATATATCATTTGCAAGATTTTATCTACATTTCATTCTGCATCATTCTTTGTGTTATCCTGCAAACTTTTAACCGAATCAAGTAGCGAAGCCAGCCCCGTCACCAAGCACAGCAGACGAGCCGCAGAAATGATCCGCAAGGACGGATTGCGAATATCCGCCTGACTGCATTTTCCTGCACACTCCTCACAGAATCCGAATCACCTGCTCATAAATCAAAATCTCCTGCGCATTCACATTTCGATTATCGTGATAGTGCCCGAAAAACCACTTCCTGAAACTTGTCCTCTGCCGGATCTCTTCCAAATAGTCGGTCAGGATATCTGGCTTATACTCTGGATTGCCAAGTAAAATCTGTGTACTTGAGGAACAACAATGCGTCACGATAAAATCCACTTTATAATCGTGTGCCGCCAAATTTCTGCGTCCTTCCTGCATCTCTTCCTCCGACGGAAGCTCCTGGCTCCACCAGCTCACATGATTGATTCGATATGGACGCCATCCCCGGTCCAGTTCCTTTTTCCGTTTCTTATAGTCCGGGGCATTTGGATCCAGAATACCTCCGTCGATATCATGACTGCTGGCGCCGCCAAATGTAAATATGCGCTTTCCCTCAATTTCGAACACCTGTCCCCGCATCAGATGAATGACCGTCGGCCGTATTTTATGGATCTTTCCGCCATGCCACTCCTCCACCGGATATGCCAAAAGCCGGTCAAAATTCTCATGATTCCCGTCTACAAACAGTGTGGTAAATGACTTGCATTCCAACCAGTCCATGAGCATGGTTTCCTGTTTACTCTCCTCATTCCTGTTCCAAACACCACCGAAGTCTCCGCAGATCATCACATAGTCATCCTTGGTCATTTCTTTTTGTTCCGGGAAAATACGCCCGTTAAATCTCTCGAAGTTCTGATGGCAATCACCCGTTATGTAAATCAATTTTCCGTCCTCCTCCCAGCGGCATTTTTTACCGAATCAAGCAAGTAGCGATATCCACTTTGGCACCGCCTCTGGCAGACATCTGTTCTGTATCTTTATAAAAAATTTGCGCGCCTAACTCAGCAAACTGAAGTAACGAGAATGCAACGCACAGTTACACAAGCAGCTCCACATTTCTCCCGTCTTTCCGTATTACACCTTCCTCCGTCAGATTCCTGATCTCACGCATCATGGCGCTGCGGTCCACGCTGAGGTACTGGGCCAGAGCCGTGTATGACATTGGAATTTTAAACTTTTGGGTGTTTTTTTCTGCTGCCAGAGCATGCAGATACGCCATCAGTTTCTTTCTCGTGCTGGATCTGGACAGCATATAAATCCGATCGGTCTGCTGTCTGGATCGAAGCGCAGTCATCTGCAGCAGATTGCTGACCATCTGGCTGTGATGATGACAGGCGTTCTCGCAACGCTTGATCACATGCTCATAATCAATAAACAGGACTTTCGTCTGCGTTGTCGCACATACATAATAATGCTGCGCGTCCGAGGGCAACAAAAACGGCTCACCAAACACACTGTCCTGCTTCAATTCATCGATCACATACTCATTTCCATCCTCATCGCAGCAGTAAAGGACCGCACGGCCCTCCTGAATCAGACCAATCTTTTTCATGGAACTGGAATACTCCATAATCGTCTCTCCATTCTGAAAAACAGCTTCCCGGACTTGAAAACAGATCCGCATCCTTTCCTGCTCTTCGGGCAAAATATCAGTAAATAATGTAATGTGTTCCATCCTTCTGCCTCCGATCAACGTGAGTCATCATTCCCGACATCCTGATTTTATAATAGCATAAAAATGATATAAAGTCTGTAAAATTTTCTCATTTCGTTGCATTTGCAACAGTTTTATTTTATGAAGTCTGTTATATTTTTATCAAAGTTAAGAACAACCCAGCAACCCCACTTATATATAGAAAGAAAAGAGGAAATGCTCATGAAAATCACAGATACGATCAAATATGTAGGCGTAAACGATCATCAGGTCGACCTTTTTGAAGGACAGTACAAGGTTCCAAACGGTATGTCTTACAACTCCTATGTGATTCTGGATGAAAAAACAGCCGTCATGGATACCGTAGATGCCAATTTTACCCATGAATGGCTCGACAATATTCAGCAGGTTCTGGGTGAGCGCAAGCCGGACTACCTGATCGTACAGCATATGGAGCCGGATCACGCAGCCAATATTGCGAACTTCATGAAAGTGTACCCGGATACCACCGTTGTCTCCAATAAAAAGGCATTCGGCATGATGCAGAACTTCTTTGATCTGGATCTGGAAAACCAGAAAATCGTCGTGGATAACGGCTCCAGTCTTTCCCTCGGAACACACAACCTGACCTTCGTATTTGCTCCGATGGTACACTGGCCGGAAGTCATGGTCACCTATGACAGTACCGAAAAGGTGCTCTTTTCTGCAGACGGCTTCGGGAAATTCGGTGCCCTCGATGTAGAGGAGCCGTGGGACGACGAAGCAAGAAGATACTACATCGGCATTGTGGGAAAATATGGTGCACAGGTGCAGAACCTACTGAAAGTAGCTGCCACCTTAGAGATCCAGACAATCTGCCCGCTTCACGGACCGGTACTTACCGAGGATCTCGGTCATTACATCAGCCTTTATGATACCTGGTCTTCCTACACACCGGAGGACGACGGAATCGTGATTGCCTACACTTCGGTATACGGTCATACCAAAGCAGCCGTACAGCAGCTCGCCGACAAATTCCGCAGCAAGGGATGTCCAAAGGTGGTTGTCTACGATCTCGCAAGAGATGATATGTCTCAGGCTTTAAGTGATGCGTTCCGCTATTCCAAGCTCGTTCTGGCGACCACCACTTACAACGCAAGCATCTACCCGTTCATGAACGATTTCATCACCCGCCTCGTCGAGCACAATTTCCAGAACCGCACCGTCGGCCTGATCGAAAATGGAACCTGGGCACCGCTGGCAGCGAAAGTCATGAAAGAGATGCTTTCCAAATGTAAAAAAATCAACTGGCTGAATACGACTGTCAAGATCATGTCCGCCGTGAAGGAAGAAAACCGCAAACAGATGGAGGCAATGGCTGACGAACTCTGCCAGGAATACATTGCCAAGAGTGATGATCTTGCCAACAAAAACGATATGACCGCTCTGTTCCGCATCGGCTACGGCCTCTATGTCGTAACCTCGAACGATGGCAAAAAAGACAATGGTCTGATCGTCAACACCGTCACACAGCTTACCGACAATCCTTACCGCGTTGCGGTCAATATCAACAAGGCAAACTACTCCCACCACGTGATCCAGCAGACCGGTATCCTGAATGTAAACTGCCTGTCCGTGGACGCTCCGTTCTCTGTTTTCGAGCAGTTCGGCTTCCAGTCCGGCAGAAGCGTTGATAAATTCGCAGGTCAGAAGGTGAACCGTGCAGACAATGGCCTTGTATTTCTGGACAAGTACATCAATGCGTTCATGTCGCTGAAAGTAGAACATTATGTAGATCTGGGCACACATGGAATGTTCATCTGCAGTGTCACAGAGGCACGTGTCATGAGCGAGCAGGATACCATGACTTACACCTACTACCAGAAACACGTAAAGCCACAGCCACAGACCGAGGGCAAGAAAGGCTGGGTATGCAAAGTCTGCGGATACATTTATGAAGGCGACGAACTTCCGGAGGATATCATCTGCCCGCTTTGCAAACATGGCGCGGTAGATTTCGAGCCGATTGAAGGATAACCATTTAAAGCAGTAAAAAATCAGGGCGTGTCATTATGGCATGTCCTGACTTTTTGTTTTCTCCCCAAACGCAAAAACCCCCGGAACGCCCATAATCTCAGGCTTTTCCGGGGATGACTGCAGAAAAAAAGAGATACTTTTTGAAGTACCTCTTTAGCAGGGCTACCAGGATTCGAACCTGGAAATGACGGAGTCAGAGTCCGTTCCAAGGCACCCACATTTTCCCGTAAAATCAACACTTTTCGGATAAGCCTCGCATAAATTGACCTATGAATTGACCTATCTTTGTTCTTGCCTGCGGTATTGATTTTAGCAGGAACACGTGTTAATATATAGCCAGCTAAGGAAAGCAATTATATTTCCACATAAGCCCTAAAGTCTAGAGTGCCAGCTCTAGGCTTTTTATTTATGGTCTCCACATTTGAATACCGCTTCAGATCTATACCTGCTCCTCCGCTGATTATATCTTTTCTATATGCTACATTCTATTGACTTCTCAATCCTCATACTGCTTATAATAAGCCTCTACAGCCCCTAAGAACTCCCTTGCTCCTTCCAACTGCATTTCCGCATCCTTCTTACTGGCAATAAAGAAATCATCATAATCTGATTTTTCTCTGAGAAAAGAACTATTTTTAATAATCATTGACAGTTTTCTATCTAATATCCCTTCTTTGAGATATTCTTTATTGAAGAAAGCAATTACTCCAGAATGTTTCGATGAATCAAATCCTTTTAATATATTAGCAGCTCGCATAGCATGAAAAACAGCATAATAGGAACGATTAAGAGCAGTTTTATATTGCCCTATTTCCAAATTTCCTTCCGCAGCCGCAAGCATCTCTTTTGCTCTTTCTATACGATACCCCGCTAATTCATTTAAGCTGCCTTCCATAAAATAATCCCCTCTTTCTGGACATTTTGATAAAACGGCAATATCTTTCCCCATTTTTTTATGTTATCTTCTTTAATATCCACAATGGAAAATACTCTATCATAACGAATATCCATATCTGCAGCCCAACAAATAAATCTATTTTTTGTCTCTTCGTCCATATCCTTTTTCATAACAATAGCTATATCTACATCACTCTCCGATGTAGCCTCATTTCTAGCAACGGAGCCATATAAAATTATCATAGTTATATTGTCCCGAAACAGATCAAGTAATCCAGATATCAATTCTTTTTGCATGTCATCAGTCAACATATACGACACCTCCTGTAATATCGTTACATGCTCATCCTTTTATAGTTTCCACTTTTAAATACTTCTATTTCTCACTCCTTCTAAATCCCCTTATCAAACGTCACCTTCCCAGTCAGATAAATCGGCACGGTATATTTCACCTGATCCAGAACACCGCCATAAGTATCTCCCTTAAGCAGATACACATAATCAACTTTCTCATCTTTCAGCAGCAAATTCGCAGTCTTCCCAATGCTTTTCCCGGCCTTTACCTCTATGCCGTAAGCTTTATCGTCGATCCGGCTAATCACAAAGAAGTCAATTTCGCCTTCCTTGTATGTTCCAAAATTAGGCGTGACACCTGCAATCTGCAGCTTCGCTATATCTTCCAGTAAATACAGATATACGAAGTTCTCATTCAGAATCCCGGCTCTCGTCGCTGCATCCGCACCGGACATCCGCAAAAAGATCTGCGCAATTCCAATATCTCTGAAATAGAACCGACAATTAAAGGTAACGTCCAGCCTGTCTCCATGATTCACCTTACCACAATACCCGATGATATGCGAACGGTACAGCCACCCCAGCAAATAATTGATACTCTTCTTCGTGATCCGGTTGCTCTCTTCCTTATATATGATCTTAGAAAGCTCTGTGACCAAATCTGACGTGCCTTTCTTCTCTCTCACCATTGTCTGCGCCACTGCAGGCAACACCTGCTCAAACAGGCTAATATCCAGCACAGAATTGAAATATCGTGAGGATTCGTCGATAAATACATCTACCACCTGCATCAACGTCTCCTCACAGGCTGCAAAATCGCCCGTCTCCAGATACTTCTTCACCACTGCCGGATAGCCGCCAATCCGTAAATATACCTCGTACCAGTGCTTCAACTCATCATAAATACGGTGATCACTTCCACCATACAACTCAGCCTCTTTATATAGCTCATACTTTCCCGCCGCATACAAAAATTCTTCATAAGACAGGCTGTTCAAAACCAGCTTCTCAACATCGCCTGCCGGGAGAAAATATTCCCGCTCCAATGTCTTCCCAAGATAGCTTCCCGTCACAATGAAATGGCACTGAAATTCTCTTGCAAACTGCCGGATACAGGAATACACTTCTGCGGACTCCTGTATTTCATCAATTACCACAATGGTATTCTTGTCATCCGAAAAGCGACTGTCATAGAGCTCGAATGCATCATGCAACGGATGCTCCCGGCGCGGCTGACCCGGCTCCCACTCTCTCACCTTACTTAAACACCGTAGGAAGTCCTGACCGGATGCCTGGAGCATATTCATATAAAAATAATTCTGGTAATTTTCGGATGCGAATTTATTCAAAATATAGGTCTTTCCCACCTGTCTGGCCCCTTCCAGCTCCAGCACAAGTCCAGAATCCCGCCTCTTCCAGTCAACCAGTTTTTCATAAATATCCCGCTTCAGATCCATTGCTCTGCCTCCTGCTCCGTTTGCCTTCATTATAACTGATCCTGCAAATTTCCTCAACAATTACACTCCCACTTTCTCCGTAAAAGAATTGCTTCGCTACTGAGTCAAACACTTTTCTCTCAAAATCATCACATAACACCTCTGGCCTAACCGACAATATCACACTTCCATACAGTTCTGCTTCCACTGGGTCAGCAAAGATAACAACCAGCTTTAAATCGGTCTGTCTCTTTCTGAAATCCAGCTGCACACGTAACCGAAAGCGATCAATCTCATGCTGTGCGCTCCAGCACAGACCAAATTGTTCTTCCATTATTTGAAAATATGCATTCCGCTGCTCTCGCTGTATTGCCAGTCGTGCCACTCCATACAGTTCTTCTGGTAACTGGCCTAAATCGTACCAGATGACCAGCTCCGCCGTCTCGGCCTCAGCGGTCGTCCAGTTCAAATCCTTCTCCGCTATTTTATAAACTTTGTCCACTCTCTCACGCCTCCATTTTTTAATATTTTCCGTATCTGCGAAAAAAGCAGCCAGCCTATTTCCCATAGACTGACTGCATCTTACCTGCTATTGCATATCTTTGTATTGAATATTTTTCTCAGACAAATACTTTTCCACCTCAGCAACAATAAACGCTGCAGCCATATACTGCTCTGTTGCCTCCGCTAAAGATACAATATAAAAATCATCATAGTCACTTGTTTCCCGCTCCTGCTTCAATCTTCCAAGTTTTCTTCCGATTTCCCTTTGAAAAATATCTGTTGCTACATACGTCTTATTAAAATATGCCACAGCATCCTTATGACGTTTAAAGTCCACCTCAGCCAAAGCCAATACTGCTTTTACTCATAAAAAGCAGCATAGTAGCTACGGTTTATTGAATCTTTATAATGCTGATTTTCCAGACATAATGCAGACACTCCTAACGTTTCTATTGCGCTTCGGATACGGTATATGCACAAATCTCTTTTCTTTTCATCCACTAACTATTACCCCCTCGTCTCTCACATTCCGATAAAAAGGTAATGTATCAACCCAGTACTCATACTGCGCTTCATTTTTAATAATGGGAGACAATTGTATTCCCGTATTCATTTCCACGTCAAATGCAAGATCGTAAATATCATTTTTCACCGCCCTAATCTCTTCATCTGACATTTTTACTAGTATCATAATGTCCACGTCTGAATTTTCATGATAGTCCCCTCTGGCATAGGAGCCATACACGATAATCCTTCTCAAACTTTCTCCCAGCATGCGCTTCACTTCCTGAGAAAACCTGTATACAATACTGCTCACATTCTCCGGCATATAATCACCCCTTATCGATAGATTTGATTGTTATCATTAGTATACCATATTTCTATGTAACTTACTACTTTTTAACTACGTCGCGGTGGCACTCATCTACGCTACCGGTCGTTCCGCTTCCTTTTTCTGAGGCAATTTTACGACCTGCCGCACTCCATCACCATCCACTACCTTTTTCCGGATGGCTATGTAATATTTCTGCGTCGTAAAGGCCAGATCGCCGATATAGGCAGCGATCTCTCCCACTCTTAGTTGGCGCATTTTGAACGATATATAATCCATTCTCTTAAATTTAATTGACCTATGGATTGACCTATCGTTTTCCGATTTTACCCCAAAATCGCTCTGAAAACGCAATTAACAAACCGTTTGCTAATTTTTTCTCCCCCGCTTCGCCGCACTCTCCCAAAATACAAAAACCCCCGGAACGCCCATAATCTCAGGCTTTTCCGGGGATGACTGCAGAAAAAAAGAGATACCTTTTGAAGTATCTCTTTAGCAGGGCTACCAGGATTCGAACCTGGAAATGACGGAGTCAGAGTCCGTTGCCTTACCGTTTGGCGATAGCCCTATGTCTTAGTTCGTTTTGCGCTGTTCCTTAACGCGAGATTCATTATAGCGCAGCTTTTTACAAATTGCAAGTACTTTTTTTAATTTTTTTCATTTTTTTATTTTTTTTATTTTCACGATGCCAATGCCAAAAGTCTGAGGCCACAATGTGCCTGCGCGCCATAAATCTGCCCCGAATCTTCTTCCTGTCTTCTTCCTGTCATATGGCTTATTTTGTCGAATCATGGTATAATAAAATATTATGATACAAAGATCAAAAGGTTCGATGGAGGAAAAAGACTATGAGTCTGCTTTGGATGGATTGTGATGCGGATTTTGAACGGCTCATTGATGTGGCATGTGAATACGAAGTGCGAGCGCGCGGCGATTATTTTGATAAAAAAGGTGAGGAGACGAGAAAGATCTTTTACCGGGACATGCGCTATAATATTACCTTTCTTTATACATCCTACCTGCTTCAGGACGGAAAAATCATGGAAGACTATGCCCGATGGCTGTTCCGGCTGATGGCACCCATCCTGAAAGACCTCTCTCCCAAGGAGACCGCCGACTACCTGTACGTCCATCTGGATGCGATCCGCGACGGGATCCGGACTGTCTTTTCAGGCAAGGCGCAGGCGCAGTTGCTCGAACTGATTGACCGTGCCGGAGATAAGGTGGCTCTGGAGTCCTCGCTTCCACCCGCCCAGCCGCAGGCATCTGTCCATTATGAAGAGGAAGTGCAGCGCTATCTCCATCTGCTGTTTCAGAAAAACACCCGACAGCTCCCGCTTCTGATCCAGGAATTTGTGAACCGCGGGATTCCGCTCACAGATCTTTATGTGGAAATCCTCGCGGAGAGTATGCGACGGATCGGCGAACTGTGGCATACCGGACAGATCAGCGTCGCGACAGAGCATTACTGCACCTCTGCCACACTGACTGTCATGTCCCAGCTTTATTCGATTATCTTCGCACAAAAGCGCAAACACCGCTCCGTGCTTTGTGCCTGTCCGGGCACGGAACTGCATGAGCTCGGTGCCCGCATGATCGCAGACCTGTTCGAAAATGACGGCTGGGATACGATTTACCTGGGCGCAGCCGTTCCGGAAAAAGCACTGTTTGACGCCATTCGGACACAGCAGCCGGATCTGGTCGCACTCTCTGTGACCATGCCACAGCACCTGATCGTCTGTCAGGAGCTCACAACGGCCTTGCGGGCCGCCTTTCCAGACATCCGGATCGCCGTCGGTGGCCATGCATTCCACAGTACGCAGGCGATCTGGTCGAAATGGCCGATTGATATCTATACCGAAGATGCACGTGAACTATTAGAAAAAGCAAATGAGGCGCTGGACAATCCGACATGAAATACGCTACCTTCCTGTGCAGCAGACAAAACTGCATTCTGAAAATTTTACATAATGATCTCCCGATCTCTTTGATTCTGGGGACCTCACTGAAGCATCTGTTGCTTCCAGAAGATCAGCGCTCCCTGGAAACACTGACCGCCACTCCAAGGCAAAGTGCTGCGCTTCTGCATTTTTCAGATTCATCCCTGCCGCTTCTGGCTATTTTCTGCCCTTATCAGGAGTATCAGCTCTTTCTCCTTCTGGAAACGACGCAGGCAGAACTGCTGGCTGATTTTGCCAGCCTCTATACCGATGCACGCGCATGGGCCGCAGACGTGCTCGCAACGCCCTTTGACGACGAATACTATGAGATCCAGAAAATGAACAATCAGCTGCTGAACTCCCAGCGCGCACTTGCAAAGAGCAACTTTCAGCTCAAGCAGCTGCTGGATGATATCCATCAGGCCAACAGCACGATTGCCTGGCTCGAACGGGATCCGCTGACAACGCTCTACAGCCTTTCCGCATTTTATCAGAAGGTCCAGCAGCGGATACAGGAAGCATCTGACACCGATTTTGACGTGATTATGTTTGATCTGGAGCACTTCAAGCTCGTAAACGAAACGTTCGGCCACGCAGCCGGAGACCGCCTACTGCAGCAGCTTTCGCTCTTTCTGATTGGCCTGCCGCACATAGAAGAAGGCATCGCTGCACACGATTCTGCCGATACCTTTTTTCTGCTCATGCCATCTTATCTGCATTTCTATGAAACGCTGTATGCAAGCGCTTCCGACTTTCTGAAAGCCTATCCACTTTCTCTGCGTCTGCGCGGACAGATCGGTGTCTGTCCGGTGACAGACCGCACGCTTTCGCCCGAGCAGCTCTGCGACCGTGCCCGACTCGCACTGGATACACTTTCCTCATCCGCAGAGAGCCGGATCGGAATCTATACGGAACAGTTACATGAACGAATGCTCCGGAATCATCACCTGCTCGACGCAGTCCCGGATGCACTCGCCAACCGGGAGTTCCGGCTCTATCTGCAGCCAAAGGTCGACATCCGCTCCGGGGATGTCATCGGAGCAGAAGCGCTCATTCGCTGGCAGCATCCGGCACGCGGGCTCGTCCCCCCGGATCAGTTCATTCCACTTCTGGAAAAAGAAGGCTCAATCTACCGCGTCGATCTTTTTATCTGGGAGGAAGCCTGCCGGATTCTAAAAGAGCGTCGCAATCGGGGACTGCGTATGCTTCCGATCTCAGTAAATGTAGCCCGCAATGACCTCTATCAGCCGGATCTTCCGGACGCACTCGATCATCTGCTCACCTCCTATGGCCTGCCGACCGATCTGCTCAATCTGGAAATTCTGGAGCGCTCCTACGTCGAAGATCCTGCACATATGCTCAAAATACTCACCCGGCTTCGCGATCAGGGCTTTCTGATCGAGATGGATGACTTTGGAATCGGAGAATCCTCACTTGCCATGCTCGCGGAAATGCCGGTGGATTGTCTGAAGCTTGACCGACAGTTCCTCGTCGCCGGGATCCACGACCGCCGCCACATTGAAGTCATTCGCATGATCCTGAACCTTGCTTCGGCTCTGGATATCCAGACGATCGCAGAGGGTGTGGAGACGCAGGAACAGGCCGATTTTCTCGTCTCGATGGGCTGCCCCATCGCGCAGGGCTATTTTTACGGACGACCGGAACCCGCAGAAAAATTTTTACTCATTCCATGACCATTTATCCCCAAATTCGATCAGAATGTGGTATATTAAAAGCCAGAGAAAAGAAAAGGAGTGCCAAATTATGAGTACACTGAACCTTACTCTGCTCACGGATCTCTATGAACTGACCATGATGCAGGGCTATTATGAGAGCAATTCCACTGAAACCGTTATCTTCGATGCCTTTTACCGCAAGAATCCATGCGGCAACGGCTACGCGATCGCAGCCGGACTGGATCAGGTCATCGATTATATTAAAAATCTGCATTTCTCCGATGAGGACATCACATATCTGGACAGCCTCGGTATTTTCCATGCACCGTTTCTGGAGTATCTGCGGAGCTTCCATTTTGAAGGCGACATCTGGGCGATCCCGGAGGGCTCCGTCGTATTCCCGTATGAGCCACTCGTAAAGGTGATCGCACCGATCATGCAGGCGCAGCTCGTCGAGACTGCACTTCTGAACATCGTAAACCACCAGAGTCTGATCGCGACCAAGACGGCCCGCGTCGTACAGGCCGCCCGCGGGGACGGCATCATGGAGTTCGGCCTGCGCCGTGCCCAGGGACCGGATGCCGGCGTCTACGGTGCACGTGCAGCCATGATCGGTGGCTGTATCGGTACATCCAACGTGCTCACCGGCCAGCTCTTTGACGTTCCGGTCAAAGGCACGCATGCACACAGCTGGATCATGAGCTTCCCGGATGAGTACACAGCATTCAAAAAGTATTCCGAGCTGTATCCGAATGCCTGCCTGCTCCTCGTCGACACCTACGACACCCTGCGCTCCGGCGTTCCAAATGCGATCCGCGTCTTTCAGGAAATGCGTGCAGCCGGACAGGATCTGAAGGGCTATGGTATCCGTCTTGACAGCGGCGACCTCGCCTACATGTCCAAGCAGGCACGCAAGATGCTCGACGAAGCCGGATTTACCGATGCGATCATCTCCGCCTCCAGTGATCTGGATGAGTACCTCATCGACAGCCTGAAGACACAGGGCGCAGCAATTACCTCCTGGGGAGTCGGCACAAACATGATCACCTCCAAAGACTGCCCGGCCTTTGGCGGCGTCTACAAGCTCGCAGCTGTACTCGATGAAAAGACCGGCAAATTTATCCCGAAGATCAAGCTCTCCGAGAATACCGAAAAGATCACGAATCCTGGCAATAAAAAGATTCTCCGCATTTATGACAAAGAGTCCGGCAAGATCCGAGCAGATCTGATCTGCCTCGTCGATGAGAAATTCGATCCGGAACAGGATATGATCATCTTCGACCAGCTCGAGACCTGGAAAAAGACAAAGATCAAAGGTGGCACTTATACCCTGCGCGAAATGCTCGTACCGGTATTCTTAAAAGGCGAGTGTGTCTACACTTCCCCTTCTGTCATGGAAATCCGCGACATCTGCATGAAAGAAAAAGATACCCTGTGGGATGAGACAAAGCGTCTCGCAAATCCGCACACCGTATACGTAGACCTTTCCGACCGTCTCTATCAGATCAAGAGTGAGCTGCTCGAGGAAATGGGCCGGGAATCCCTGTCCTTGTAACGAAAATCATTCACACAATCGAAGCCGTGGATTTACCTGATTCGATGAAACACGAAGGGAGTTTTTATGAAAACAATCAAATACGCAGCCGGACTTTTTGGCACCGCAGCTCTTTTTGCGCTGGCTTCTGGCTGCGGCAAAAAACAGGACAGTGCAGATGCATCTGATCCGGTCACACTCACCGTATGGACCTATTACAATGGCGACCAGCTCGAATCTTTCAACAAGCTGGTAGATGAATTCAACAGTTCCGTCGGGAAGGAAAAAGGCATCACTGTGGAGAGCTACAGCCAGGGTACGGTCAATGATCTGGAGACCAATGTACTCGCCTCCGCCGAGGGGAAAGTCGGTGCTTCCGCAATGCCGAATATCTTTTCCGCCTATGCAGATACCGCCTACACCATCGACCAGATGGGTCAGATTGTTGACCTGCGCAGCTATTTTACCGATGAGGAATGCGCGGCTTATGTGGACAACTATCTGGAAGAGGGCGATTTCTCCGGAGACGGAAGTATCAAGATCTTCCCGGTCGCAAAATCGACCGAAGGGCTCTACCTGAATGAGACCGACTGGGAGCCATTTGCGACGGCGACCGGTGCCAGCTACGACGATCTGTCCACGCTGGAAGGTCTCGTAGCGACTGCCGAGGAATATTACAACTGGACCGATGCACAGACGCCGGAGGCAAATGACGGACATGCCCTGTTCGGCAGAGATGCAATGGCAAACTATATGCTCGTCGGTGCCAAACAGCTCGGCTGCCAGATCTTCGAAGTAAAAGATGGTACTATGACGCTGAATTTTGACAAGGAGGTCATGCGCAAGCTCTGGGATTACTACTATGTTCCTTATATAAAGGGATATTTTGCTTCCTCCGGACGCTTCCGCAGTGACGACGTCAAGACCGGCAACATTCTGGCGTATGTCGGATCTACCTCCAGCGCCTCTTTCTTCCCGAGTCAGGTCATGACCGACGATTCTGAGGGGCACGATATCACGATGAAAGTACTGCCATGTCCGAAATTCGCTGACGGCGAAGACTATGCCGTACAGCAGGGTGCCGGAATGGTCGTCACCAAATCCTCTGACGAAGAGACCAAAGCCTGCGTGGAGTTTTTAAAATGGTTTACCTCCCCGGAGCACAACATCGCATTCTCTGTTGGTTCCGGCTATCTCCCGGTGACCAAAGAAGCAAATGATATGGAACAGATCGAAAAGAGCGGACTGGAGCTGAGCGACTCCATGAAAAATATCCTTACCGGCGCCGTTACTACGATCAACAGCAATCAGCTCTATACGACACCGGCCTTCTCCGGAGCAAACGATGCCCGTTCCGTACTGGAATATGCGTTAAGTGACATCGCCTCCGCAGACCGTGCTACCGTCGCAGAGCGTCTCGCCTCCGGCCAGTCTCTGGCGGATGCCACCGCTGATTTTCTTTCAGACAGCTACTTCGACAGCTGGTACGAGACCACGCTTGCAAAACTCGAAGCCTTTCAGGGCTAGGTAATGAAGATTCGGTTACATTTCGGAAGGGAGGATTTCCTGTCAATGAAAAAACAAGGCCGATCTATTTTCCACTCGATTCTGCTTGCAATGCTCTCGGTCCTTTTTATCGAAATCCTGTTGCTGCTCATTGCGCTCTATGGAAGCAATGTCGGGCAACGGCTAAACCAGAATGCCATCGACCTGCTGCAAAAGCAGGTCGAAAACCGCAGCAGTTATCTGGAAAACATCATGCTCGCCAATCAGGATCTTTCTTCTCTGTCTGATAAAATCAATGCCGCTGCGGAATCCCTTCTGAAATCCGGTGACATTGATCTGAATCACCTTGGAACGGACAGTGATTCCTGTATCCCTTTAATGGAAGTAATCAGCTCGGATCTGATCGATGGACTCCGGTCACGCTCTGTGACCGGACTCTTTGTGATTTTCAACACACAGGATCTCTCAAAATGCGAACTGGGTACCGATATGCCCTGCATCTTTTTAAGGGATCTCGACCCGGATGCACCGGCCTCCGAGCGGAATGCAGATTTACTCCTGCTTCGCGGTCCGGCTGCCATCGTCAAATCCATGGGAATTGCCACAGATCGCTCCTGGACTCCGGCCATTCATTACCGCGGGCTTACCTCTGCCGGAATTCTCTATCCTTCCTTTCAGGCAGCCTATGAAGACCATGCGCAGCTGGATCCTGTCGATTATGGTCACTGGACCGTCGGCAGCTACACGATGACCGGTGATGACTATCCGGCGATCGCCTACTCTGTCCCGCTGATTTTACCAGATGGCACGGTATATGGCGTACTTGGCGTTGAGATGACCGTCAACTATCTGCAATCGCTGCTTCCGTATGCCGAACTGCAAAATGAACAGGCCGGCTCCTATTTGCTGGCCTCCTACACTGGCGACCTGTCAGATGCCGAAATCACGTTGTCAGGCTCCTGCTGCTCCACCGGAAGCGGCATGGCCGAATACTCCAGTGAGGATTCTCTTTCCCTGACGCACCGGAACCGCAAACAGTTCCTTCTCGACAATCACGGCAAACACTACTACGCAGCGCTTGCCCCCTTGAGCTTTTACAACCGAAATGCACCGTTTTCTTCGGAGCAGTGGCTTCTGATCGGCACGGTAGAGACGCGGCAGCTCTTCTCTTTTTCCAACCATGTGCTGATGCTGCTCGTCCTGAGCATTCTGCTCACACTCGCCGTTGGACTTGTCTGCAGCTTTCTGACCAGCCGCAAGCTGGCACAGCCCATCTCCCGTCTTTCCTCTGAGGTCGCCGCTGCACAGAAGAACCGGAGCACCATCCCGAACCTCTCTCTGACCGGCATCCGGGAACTGGATCAGTTCTCAACTGCCATCACGACTTTGAGCCGGGATATCCTGACAACTTCGACAAAATTCTTGCGGATCATGGACATGGCCAGCGTCGAGCTCGGCGGCTATGAACTCCGCTTCGATACCGGCAGTGTCTATTTTACCGATAATTTCTTCTCCATGCTCGGCATGAACCTGGAGGAGCCGGCTACACTGACCCTGGTTCAGTTTCAGGAGCGGCTGCAGTCCTTTACCGCCTCCTGCCCGCATACCTCCTCTCCAAGTGGCGGTCGGGTCTACCGCATTGCACGGCCAAATGGAGAGACCCGTTATCTCCGTATGGAGATCAAACGGGAAGGCCAGACACAGTTCGGGCTGATCGAAGATGTTACGATGATCACCTTTGAGCGACTTCGCATTGAGCACGAACGCGACTACGATACACTGACCGGCCTCTACAACCGGCAGGCATTCCAACGGGAAAGTGAAGCACTTTTCTCCGAGCCGAAGCAGCTGAAGCATGCCGCGCTGCTCATGCTGGACATGGACAACCTCAAGCATACCAATGATACTTACGGACATGACTGGGGCGACCAGTACATCCGGCAGGCAGGCCGGTGTTTCGCAGACTACACGCCAAAGGGTACCTTATGTGCCCGGATTTCCGGTGATGAGTTCCACCTGCTGCTCTACGGTTACGAAAGCCAGGATGCGATCCGCAAGGTGCTCACCAATCTGCAGAAACATCTGCACGAGCAGTCGATTCCGCTTCCGGGCGGTGAAGTGCTGCATCTGAGTATTTCCGGCGGCATCGCCTGGTACCCGGAAGACGGCACGCAGCTGGATACCCTGAAGAAGTATGCAGATTTTGCCATGTATCAGATCAAGCATTCCCGCAAGGGTGCGCTTGGTGAGTTCGACCTGAACAGCTACAATCAAGAATCTTACTCCATTCAGGCCCGCTCCGATCTGCACCGGCTGATTGAAAATGAGATGCTCAGCTATCATTTCCAGCCGATCGTCTCTGCCCGCACCGGACAGATCGTCGCCTACGAAGCGCTGATGCGCTCCATGCTTCCGACTTTGAAGTCCCCGGATACGATCATGAAGCTGGCCAGAGAAGAAAACTGTCTGCATGACATCGAACGGATCACCATGTTCAAGGCGACCGAAGCCTATCTCTCCCTTCAGGAGCGCGGCCTGATCCGCGGCACGGAGCTGTTCTTCGTGAACTCGATCGCCAGCCAGCATATGACCGATGAGGAGAATCTGAAATACCACCGTCGCTTCGCAGCACTGCAAAAGCAGGTCGTCGTAGAGATTACCGAAGAAGAAATGCTGGATCTGGACTCTCTGGAAGTCAAACGAAAGACACCGGGCTTTCCTGGCACCTTCGCACTGGACGACTACGGAAGCGGCTACAGCAGCGAGAAAAATCTTCTGGAACTCTCTCCGAAGTACATCAAGATCGATCTCTCGATCATCCGGGACATCGACACCGATCCGGACAAGCAGCAGATCGTGGCAAATATCGTCGCCTATGCACATCCGCGTAAGATGCTCATTATCGCAGAGGGGCTCGAGACGCCAGAGGAGATCCGCAAGGTACTCGAACTCGATGTCGATCTGCTTCAGGGCTTTTATCTCGCCCGTCCGGCTGCCATCCCGGGACCGGTGCATTCCGATGCACTGGATGTCATCTACGATTTTTATCATCTTCAGTAAAGAAACATTTTTAAGGAGATTTTTATGAGACGCTAAGCTTTGAAAGCGGCGTTCCCGCATACCCTGCCGATCCTGACCGGTTTTTCCTTCCTCGGTCTGGCCTACGGCATTTATATGAACGCCGCCGGTTTTCCATTTTATTATCCGATGCTGATGAGCATGCTCATCTTCGGCGGTTCCCTGGAATTTGTCGCAGTCGAGATGCTGCTCAGTCCGTTCGCACCGCTGCAGGTATTTATCATGACGTTGCTCATTCAGGCACGCCATCTGTTCTATGGACTGTCCATGCTGGAAAAGTACAAGGGAATGGGCTGGAAGAAATTTTTTCTCATCTTCGGCATGTGTGATGAGACATTCTCGATCAATTATACGGCAGAAGTGCCGGAGGGCGTCGATAAGGGCTGGTTTCTTTTCTTTGTCACACTGCTGGACTATCTCTACTGGACGCTCAGCGCCACGACCGGTGGACTGATCGGGTCTTTGCTGAAGTTCGACACATCCGGAATCAGTTTTGTCATGACCGCCATGTTTGTCGTCATCTTCCTTGACCAGTGGCTGAAGGAGAAGACTCACATTTCCTCTATCATCGGCCTTGTCATATCGGCACTGTGCCTCATCTGTTTCGGCCCGGACTCTTTCATGATTCCGACCATGCTCATCATTCTCGGCCTGCTCACACTGCTGCGTCCAAGGCTTGAACCACAACAGGAGGTACACTGATATGACCATTCCACAGCAAATCATCACAGTCGGCCTGTGCGTGCTCGGCACGATGCTCACCCGATTTCTTCCATTTTTCATCTTCCGGGAGAATCAGGAAACGCCGGCTTTCATCCAGTATGTCGGCAAAGTTCTTCCTCCCGCCGTCTTCGGCATGCTCGTCATCTACTGCCTGAAGAACGTCAGCTTTCTGACAGGCACCCACGGCCTCCCGGAACTGATCGCGATCGCAGTCACCGTCGTGCTCCATCTCTGGAAACGCCAGATGCTGCTCTCGATCTCCGGCGGGACGATCTGCTATATGCTGCTGCTTCGATTTATATTCTGACATAAAGGGCGTGTGAAAAAATGAGAAATCATTTTGAAGCACGCCCTAAAGAGCTGAGTACATCCGCATAAATTCCTGTCGACCTCTTATATTCTTACCGGAATGCCCTTCATCGGAATATTCTCCTACAATCTCCATCTCCTGAAATTCAGCATATTTCCTAGACTTGTCTTTCTATGCATCCAAGCTGTAACCATCAATCTGAATTGCTGTTGATACACGAGTATATATGTAACATTTTGTATTCTTTTTCAATACGTTCACTCCTCTCTAGTGTGGTAAAATCAAAGTTGGGTTTTTCAACAGTGCGGCAATCACCGGGGTATATTTAGATACTCCATAGTCTTCAACAATACTGGTTATTCTAGACCCTGCATCCTTTGATGAAGCCCCACATAAGAAAACCCTTTCATCAGCAGTTCCATAATCCAACACTATAAATCGATCATGAAATATACCGCCTGTCTTTTTCATTGATATTTTTATGGATGGATATTCTTTGCAAAAATCCGTAAATTCTATATTATGAAGTTTATTATTCCCAACATTATCGCTGAATAAAGTAATATTTACTCCTGTAGGAGAATTTTTAAGATGTACCAGCGTTCTTAATCCAATATAATTGTC